>CALBJS010000193.1 GCA_937892995.1 uncultured Peptococcaceae bacterium
TGGGGTACTTCAGTAATTGACGGTTGCTCGTAATAGTGCTAAAATATTTAAACGTGGTGACTTCTCGCCACAACCGCACTTACAAGGTGGAAAACTGGCTTTTCTTTTGAAAACCGACCTCAAGAGGCGGGTCTGGGTATGGGAGGTGTAAAAAAGATGTATGCAATTATCGAGACAGGCGGCAAACAGTATAAAGTTCAAGAAGGCGATGTTATCAGAGTGGAAAAGCTTGAAGCAACTGAAGGGCAGATCTTGGACATTGATAAAGTGTTGCTTGTAGAAAAAGATGGAACTGTAACAGTTGGAACTCCAATTATCGAGGGAGCTAAGGTTGCAGTTAAGGTTGTTGAACATGGCAAAGGGGACAAAGTTATAGCTTTTCGCTATAAGTCTAAGAAAAATGTTCGTGTCAAAAAGGGACATCGCCAACCTTATACTAAGCTTTCTGTAGAAACAATTAATGCTTAAAGTAAATATTTTTTTGAATAGTGTGTGTCTTATTCTTTGAGGAGGTGAACTTCATGGCTCATAAGAAAGGTGTAGGTAGCTCCCGAAACGGTAGAGATAGCAACGCCCAGCGACTGGGAATCAAACGTGGGGACGGCCAGTTTGTGACAGCCGGTAATATTCTGGTTCGTCAACGTGGCACCAAGATACATCCTGGAAATAACTGCGGTATTGGTAAAGATGATACCCTGTTTGCCTTGCAAGACGGTTACGTTAAGTTTGAACGGAAAGATAAGCTTCGTAAACAGGTTAGCGTGTATACCGAGAATGGAATTGCCCAAGCCCAATAACCGGTAAAAGCCATACCCCTGGGTTAACCCAGGGGTATGTTGTCTTTACTCCTAGCTTTTTAGCGGTACCAGAAGGAGGAAATATGTCCAGTCTTGATAAAAAGCTATTGAATGAGCAGCTAGAAAACTATCAGATTCAGCGCCATGATTTTCTCAATGATTTCCAGGTAATTAGGGGTTATTTGCAGCTGAATATGCCTGATAAAGCATTAGAATACATAGATGAGGCTTTATTAGAGTTGCTACCGCAACAAGAAGTTTATAAGATAGGGCAGAAGACAATGCAGGCCATCTTTCTAAGCTTGTTTTTTGGTCTACGCTTATTAGGGGTAAAGATGGTGCTAAGGCTTTCTCCGGAGATGAAAGAGAGGGAATTCTGGCTGGAAGGATGGCAAGAAGAATATGCTCAACAGTTTTATGGTTACACTAAGGAATGTTTAAGCCTAGTAGCAGAGGCGGAGGAAGGTCACTTAGATGAAATGCTGGCCGAAATTCATTTAAACTCTCTTCCTGATGGATTTGTCTGTGAATTTAAGCTTTACAGTCAAGGGAAAATTTATCTTCAAAATAATTTCCATCCGGTATAACTGATGATACTTTTCTAATCAGTCGATTCTCAGGTTAGTCTAATAAACTATTTGTATAGAGGGGTAGAGTTTAATGTTTTATGATCGTACTAAAATCTATGTTAAAGCCGGTGACGGGGGAGCGGGTGCTGTCTCCTTCCGCAGGGAGAAATACGTACCTTTGGGAGGTCCTAACGGAGGGGATGGGGGCCGAGGAGGTAATATTATCCTGGTGGCTGATGAGGGTTTAAGAACTTTAGTGGATTTTCGCTATAGGCGGCATTATAAGGCTGAACGGGGAGAGCATGGACAAGGCAAAGATATGCACGGCAAAGGTGCGGAAGATCTCATCTTAAGAATCCCGGTGGGGACTATTGTTAAAAATGAGGAAACAGGAGAAATACTTGCTGACCTTATCGACCATGGACAACAGGTAACGATAGCCAAGGGAGGTCGTGGCGGGCGAGGAAATGCTCGCTTTATGAGTAATACCAACAAGGCTCCGACTATTGCTGAGAAAGGCGAACCAGGGGAGGAACATTGGCTTCTGCTGGAACTTAAACTCCTAGCTGATGTAGGACTAGTGGGATTTCCTAATGTAGGAAAGTCTACCTTGATCTCCAGAGTGTCTGCTGCTCGGCCTAAGATTGCCGATTATCATTTCACTACTCTGGTACCGAATCTTGGGGTGGTGAAAATAGAGGATGAGAGTTTTGTTATGGCTGATATCCCTGGAATCATTGAAGGGGCCCATCAGGGGGCAGGGTTAGGTCATGAATTTCTCCGGCATATCGAACGTACCAGGCTTTTGTTGCATGTTTTGGATATTTCCGGTGCAGAAGGGCGGGATCCTCTCGAAGATTTTCAAACTATTAACCGGGAGCTTAAAGAATATAGCTCTGCTTTATCCGAGAGACCGATGATCGTAGTCCCGAATAAAATGGACCTAAGCGGTAGTGAAGAAAATCTCGTAAGACTAAAAGAATTTCTCCAGGAAAGTTATGAAATTTTTCCGATCTCTGCGGTTACAGGAGAAGGGATTCAAGAACTTCTGTATAGGGTCCTGCAGGTCTTACCTCAGGTTCCTCCGATAGAGTTTTCCGCCAATCCTGATGAACATAGGATTGTGCATGCCCAAAGCGAAGAACGCTTTCAGATAGAGCGTCAGGAGGACAAGTATGTAATTAAAGGAAAGGAAATAGAAAGGCATGCAGCTATGGCTTATCTAGACACTTATGACGGCCTAATGCGTTTTCAAAATATCCTTAAAGTTATGGGAGTAGATAATGCTCTCAGAGATGAAGGAGTTCAAGAAGGTGATAAAGTAACGATAGGAAAACTGGAGCTGGAATGGTCGGAGAGAGGGTGATAGAATGCTTACAGGTAAACAGAAAAGATATTTAAGATCCTTAGGAAACGAAATGGAACCGATTCTCTTCGTCGGTAAAGAGGAAGTGACGGAAAACGTTGTTAAACAGGCTGATGATGCCCTTCTGGCCAGGGAACTTATTAAGGGACGGGTTCTTCAGAACTGTGCAGATGCTCCTCAAAATATTGCTTTGGAGTTGGCTGAGGAGGTTAAAGCTGAATTGGTGCAGGTTATAGGGCGTAATTTTCTGCTTTATAGAAAGGCGGAGGAAAAATCGAAGATTGAGTTGCCGTAAGGTCTTTATGTTATATAATGTGATTAGTACATAAGATTAAGGAATAAATCATAGATGAAAACCGGGGAGATTAAGATGGAAACCAGTGTTCTGGAAACAATAATCGGCGGAAGCCGTTTAGGAATTATGGGAGGAACTTTTGATCCTATTCACTATGGGCACTTGGTTGCAGCGGAGACGGCAAGGATTGAGCTTAAGCTGGATAAGGTGCTATTCATACCAACCGGTACACCTCCCCATAAAATTTATCGTCAGGTTACAGACGCTCACCTCCGCCACGAAATGGTAGAAATGGCTATTAATAGTAATAGGAATTTTAAAGTATCCGGGTTGGAGATCGAAAGGGAGGGACCTACTTATACCATTGATACCCTACGAATTCTGCATGATATTTTTCCTGAGCAGGAACTATTTTTCATTACCGGTACTGACGCTTTGAGGGAATTACTGACTTGGCGGCATCCCGAAGAAATTATTAAACTCGCCAGGATTGTAGGAGCTTCCAGGCCGGGATATGATTCACGTAACCTTTTAACAAAGATTAATCGAAGGTATCCATTTACCAAAGATAGGATATCTGAACTTGAAGTACCCGCCCTAGCCATCTCATCCACCGATATTCGAACCAGAGTGAAAAATAACAAATCTATTCGTTATCTTTTACCCGACGAAATTCGGCTTTTTATAAAAGATAATAAACTTTACCAAAATAAATAAAATTTGACTTCTTACTGTATTGTATACTATAGTATAAGTTGCTTATACTATTAGCAAAATATTTTTAGAGGTGAAACAGATGACAAAAACCCTGTACGTGGGCAACCTTCCCTGGAGCACATCCTCGGAGGAACTGACCGACTTTTTTGCTCGGTACGGCAATGTTGTCGGTAGCAGAATTATTACCGACAGAGAAACAGGTCGCTCCAGAGGTTTCGGCTTCGTAGAAGTTGATTCCGAAGATGCTGAGCGCCTAGCCGAGGAACTCAATGGTACTGAGTTCAACGGTCGTGCACTGACAGTTAACGAAGCAAGACCTCGCCAAACTGTCTAAATTTATTTGGTTAGGGGTTAAAATTAAGATAAATTTTGAGATTTAAGGATACCGTTAAATATAAAGCTGGTGTTTAGAATTCCTGGTTTATCTTAAACATCCGGACCCTGGAACCCGAGAGGATACGGTGCATAATAAAGTGCCGTATTCTTCTTTATTAAGGCTCTAAAGCTCTTTAGGTAAAGCCTAAATAGCTTTAACTTAAGAGCCACCAAACCGGTACAGACCCTAACAGCACTAAATAGCTAGTTTTTCAGAAAGTGTATTATAGTATACATAAATGCGAAAGAAAATATGTGATTATGATAGATAATAGTAAATATAAATTTTGTCAAAAAGATACAGAGATTGTTGTTTTAGAAAGGTCGATTATCTATGGCTTACTCGCTTGAGCATTTTCGCCTGCTTGCCGCCGAAAAGTTTGAATTTAAACGGTTTCAACATACCATAGGGGTAGAAGTCCTAGCCCGGGAACTTGCTAAGAAGTATGGGATAGATGGCGAAGCCGCGGCTTTAGCTGCACTTACTCATGATCTTGCCAAAGCTTTTTCTCGGCAGGAACAACTCGAGAAAGCCAAGAAATGGGACCTTATTTATTACCCGGGAGATCTTCAGACCCCCCAAGTGCTCCACGGAAGACTTGCAGCTTATATCCTTAAAAAAGAATATAAGATTGACAATCAGGATATTCTTAATGCGGTGGCTAACCATACTTTAGGAAGACCGGGGATGTCTCCTCTGGAGATGCTTATCTACAGTGCTGATCTAACTGAACCGGGAAGAGATTTCCCGGGAGTGGACAAGCTGCGTGAGAAGTTGTATCATGACCTTAAAGAGGGAACTCTTGCTTGTGTAGAGCATATTTTAAATTATCTGCAAGAAAAAAATAAGATGGTTCATCCATTGACCATTCTTACTTATGAAGATCTTAAAAAAAATATTAAGAAATAAAGGAGGCCCTAACTTGCTAATAAGTCTTAACCAATTGAAAAAAGTGGTTGACTTTATTGACGATAAAAAAGGTAGCAACACTACTATCCTTGATCTCCAAGGAATCTCAATTATCGCTGATTACTTCGTAATAGCTACAGGAAACACTACAATCCAAACTAAAGCGATTACCGAATATCTAGTAGAAAAATTACCGGATCTCGGGATACCTGTTCTAAGAAAAGAAGGACTTCCCGAAGCTTTGTGGGTGTTGATAGACTGTGGGGATTTGGTAATACATATCATGACTCCGGAAACCAGGGATTTCTACAGCTTAGAAAGGTTGTGGGGAGACGCTCGGGAAGTAATCCTGTAAGTACTTTAAACATATTTTGGCACACTTGACTTCTGCTGAATTATTAATATAAAATAGAATAGCAATTTAGATTTTTGATAAGCGCCGATGGAAATAAGTACCTGCTTAAGACTTGAATCAGAGAGGTAGCGGTTGGTGTGAGCTACTTTCGAGGAAGGCCGGGAACTCAATTCCTGAGCTGTGTCCAGGTAACAACGGATACCGGTGAGAACCGTTATAATCTTTTAAGTGCATTGAAATTAGGGTGGTACCGCGGGAGTAGACTCTCGTCCCTTAGGGATGAGAGTTTTTTGTCGTTTAAATACAAAAGTAAACTATTTTAGTGAATGATGGAAATAATAGTATGGAGGGATGGAAAAAATGCAGGAAAGATACCTTTTTAAAGATATTGAGCCCAAATGGCAAAAAAAATGGTTTGAAGAAAATTCCGGAAAGACCGCTGATGATCCCGGTAAGGAGAAGTATTACGCTTTAGCCATGTTTCCTTATCCGTCAGGACATCTGCATATGGGGCATGTCCGTAATTATTCTATAGTAGATGTTATAGCCAGATTTAAAAGGATGCAAGGATATGATGTTCTTCATCCTATAGGTTGGGACGCGTTCGGTTTACCGGCGGAAAATGCGGCGATTAAGAATCAAACACCGCCCGCTGAATGGACCAGGAAGAATATTGCTAACATGAAGCGACAATTACAGGAGATGGGAATCTCCTATGACTGGGAAAGGGAAATTAATACCTGTCATCCTAGTTATTATAAATGGACCCAGTGGGTCTTTTTGGAGTTCTATAAGCGTGGCCTCGTTTATAAGAAAAAAGCTGCTGTTAATTGGTGTCCATCTTGTGCTACCGTACTAGCCAATGAACAGGTGGTCGAAGGAGCCTGTGAACGCTGTGATACAGCGGTAACTACGAAAGATCTGGAACAATGGTTCTTTAAAATTACTGCTTATTCCGATCAGCTTTTAGAAGATATCGAAAAACTTGACGGTTGGCCGGAGAAAGTAAAGATTATGCAGCGCAATTGGATTGGACGTTCTGAAGGTGCAGAAGCCAAATTCAAAATACAAGGCAGTAAGGATATGATCTCTGTATTCACTACCAGAGTAGATACTATTTTCGGTGCAAGCTATGTGGTCTTAGCTCCGGAGCACCCACTTGTTACTAAGTTAGTTAAAGGTACGGAATATGAGCAAGATGTCCTGACCTTCCTTGAGAAGATGAAAGGCCTTAATGAAATAGACCGTACTTCTACAGAAACTGAAAAAGAAGGGCTGTTTATCGGCCAATATTGTATTAATCCTTTAAGCGGCCAGTTAATACCAATTTGGATCGCTAATTATGTTTTATTGAACTACGGTACCGGGGCAGTAATGGGTGTCCCCGGACACGATGAGCGGGACTTTGCCTTTGCCAAGAAATATGATCTGCCTATTACCAGGGTTATACTCGATCCTCAGATGTCTGTGAATGATAAGGATCGAGAACTCAAGGCGGCTTATGTCGAAGATGGAATCATGGTCAACTCTGCTGATTATGATGGGCTAGATAATAAGATAGCTGCGGATAAGATGGTCAATAAACTTGAAAAATTTAAATTAGGTGAACTTAAGGTTAATTATCGCTTGCGGGATTGGCTGATTTCTCGCCAGCGTTATTGGGGTGCCCCGATCCCTATCATCTATTGTGATAAATGCGGAACTGTAGCTGTGCCGGATGGACAACTTCCTGTTCTTCTGCCTGAGGACGTAATATTTAAAGCTGGTGAAAACCCGTTAAAAACCTCTTCAAGCTTTGTAGAGACTACTTGTCCGAAGTGTGGTGGGCCGGCTAGAAGAGAGACGGATACGATGGATACTTTTATGTGTTCTTCCTGGTACTTCCTGCGTTATTGTGACCCGCACAATGAGGAGGAAGCCTTCGGGAAAGAAGCCGTAGCTAAATGGATGAATGTCGATCAGTATGTCGGTGGGGTAGAGCATGCTATCTTACACTTACTATATTCTCGTTTTTTTACTAAAGCCCTTAGGGATTTTGGCTATTTACAGGTAGATGAGCCTTTTGCTAATCTCTTAACTCAAGGGATGGTCTGTATGGATGGCTCGAAAATGTCTAAGTCTAAAGGTAATATTGTAAGTCCTGAAGAAATTATCGGGAAATATGGGGCAGACACTGCCAGGATGTTCATTCTTTTCGCCGCTCCGCCTGAACGTGATTTGGAGTGGAGTGACCAGGGAGTGGAAGGCTGTTTCCGTTTCCTTAATCGAGTTTGGCGTTTGGTCGGCGAGTATGTAGAGACACCGAAATTTAAGGATGCCCTAAAAAACAAGTTAAATGCTACTCCAATATTCTCCGATCTTGATGCAGGGGCAAGAAAAATGCGTCTTAATACCCATATGGCGATTAAGAAAATAACTAAGGATATCGGCACCAGATTTAATTTTAATACAGCTATAAGTTCAATTATGGAGCTTGTTAATACCCTCTATCTATACAAGGATCAAAAGAATGTTAACATAGCGGTAGCAAGTGAAGGAATTGTAGTTGTCCTCAAACTACTGGCACCGTTCGCACCTCATATTACCGAGGAACTCTGGAGTGTGCTGGGTTATGCCGATAGTATTCACCACCAAGCTTGGCCACAATTGGATGAGAGTGCTTTAGTCGAAGAAGAGATAACCATTATTCTTCAAGTCAATGGCAAGCTGCGTGATAAGCTCCTGGTACCTGCAGAAACAACCAGGGAAGAACTGGAAAAAAATGTTCTTTCTTCGGAGAAGATTCAGCAATACCTTGGGGAAAAGACAGTAATTAAAGTTATTACCGTACCGGGAAAATTAGTAAATATTGTAGTAAGATAAATGTTGTTTGGTACACCTCCAACTCCCTAAACCCTGGGGGTTGTATGTTGTTATCAATTATGTTATAATACAAAAGTCAGTGCTAAGAATGCTTAATTTTTCTATGGGAAAAACGGGGGAACCATTACTTTGGGGCGAATCACCTTAGGGTGTAGGGTAACAGACGATCCGAGTCCGTCAGCTAACTCCGTAGGCAAAAGTCTGGGCTTTTGGTTGTTATTTTAAAATAGCCATTCTTATTTATTATGAGAATAGGAAGGTAGCCCTTGTTCTTTGGACAAAGGGCTATTTGCATTTTTTAATGAAAGTGGGGAAACAATGGTAGAAAGAATTATCTGGATTTTGGGGTGAAGGAGTGGAAACAGTTGATAGAGAAAATTGTGGTAAAAAATTTAGTAAAGATATTCGGGTCTCATCCCCAGAAGGGGTTAGCTATGCTTCAAGAAGGAAGGAGTAAGGATGAGATTCTTAAAGAAACAGGCTTTACGGTAGGAATCAATGATGTTAGTTTCTCAGTCAGGCAAGGGGAAATATTTGTGGTGATGGGGCTTTCGGGTAGTGGAAAATCAACCATCTTACGGTGTCTGAATAGACTTATCGAACCAAGTTCAGGTCAAATTACTATCGAGGGCACTGATGTTACTAAGCTCGGGGAGAAAAGCCTCAGAAAATTTCGCCAAGAGAAAACGGCGATGGTCTTTCAACAATTTGCCTTATTACCCCATAGGACAGTTCTTCAGAATACCGTTTATGGCCTCGAAGTTCAGGGTGTTTCTAAGCCGGAAAGAGAAGCTAAGGCCTTAAGATCCTTAGCACTTGTCGGACTTAAAGGTTGGGAAGATAAATATCCTTCGCAACTGAGCGGTGGGATGAAACAGCGGGTTGGTCTAGCTAGGGCTTTAACCAATGATGCCGATATTCTTCTCATGGATGAAGCCTTTAGTGCTCTTGATCCTTTAATTAGAGAAGAGATGCAGGATGAACTTTTAAGTCTTCAGGAAAAGATGAACAAGACTATAGTTTTCATTACTCATGATTTAAATGAAGCGTTGAAACTAGGGGACAGGATCGCCTTCCTCAGAGATGGGGCTTTGGTACAAGTCGGGACACCGGAGGAGATAACTAATAATCCGGCCGATGATTATGTTGCTAAGTTTGTAAGAGGGGTGGATAGAAGTAAGATTCTCACCGCCGGGGATGTTATGAAAAAACCCCAGCCTCTCATTACTCTGCGTGATGGTCCAAGTGTAGCCTTAAGGATAATGAAAGAACATGGTATTTCCAGTGTTTTTGTGGTGGATAGAGAGAAACATCTTAAGGGTATTATTACCGTTGATAATGCTGTAGATGCTAGAAATGCGGGCATTCGGAGTTTAGGCGAGGTGGAATTAGCCCAGGGCCCTATTGTTAAAGAAAATATGCCTGTTCAAGATGCTTTAAGTGTGATAGCGGAGAGCAAATTACCTATGGCTGTTATAGATGAGGAAGATAGACTAATTGGGATTATTGTCCGCGGTTCTGTTCTCGCTGCTCTTGCTTCAGATAGTCGGGTTGATGAAGTAGACGACAGCCAAGGAGGTGAAGCGAATGCCTAAATTTCCTTTGGCTAAAATCATAGATCAGCTTGTCAAATGGTTACAGATTAATTTCGGCGAAAGTCTGGATGCTTTTTCTAAAGCTTTTAATAAGGGTATTGAGGGTTTTGGAGATTTCCTGGAGTTTATTCCCTGGTGGCTAATAATTTTGGTCTTTGCTGTTTTGGCTTGGAAAACGGGTGGTTGGAAACTGGCCCTAGGGACTATCTTAGGTTTGGCTTTTATTTATAACCTTAAGCTCTGGCCTTCTTTCTTAGATACTCTTATTTTAGTGATAATCTCAGCCTTGGTTTCTATTATAGTCGGTGTACCTTTAGGAATCCTGGCGGGGAGGAGTGATAAGTTTCACTGGCTGATCTCTCCTATTCTGGACTTTATGCAGACTATGCCTTCCTTTGTCTATCTCATCCCGGCCCTGTTGTTCTTTGGGATAGGGAAAGTTCCGGCAGTATTTGCTACGGTTATTTTCGCTATGCCCCCGGCAATTAGGTTCACGGATCTCGGTATTCGTCAGGTTCCGGTAGACCTAGTAGAGGTAGGAGAGGCCTTTGGCTCTACGCCCAGTCAGCTTCTCTGGAAAATTCAGCTTCCTATAGCCTTGCCGACCATTATGGCGGGTATTAATCAGACTATGATGCTCTCCCTATCCATGGTAGTCATTGCGGCCATGATTGGGGCCGGCGGACTTGGCGGGGGTGTCTTGGAGGCTATTGGTCAGCTGAAGATAGG
>CALBJS010000194.1 GCA_937892995.1 uncultured Peptococcaceae bacterium
TATGTGCTTGGAATTCCGTTACTCATTGCAGGTAGCATAGTTGCTGTCGTGGGCAGAAACAAAAAGGAGGCGGCCGCAGAATGAAAATAAGAAGAAAACGCTACTTGGCAGTTTGCATGGTTTTTCTGCTTTTGGGCATGATGCTGATGCCCTTGGGGGCGTTGGCAGAAGGTACCGAAGTACCCAAAGGCTATGTGGATCCAATAATTGAGTTGGACTTGAAGAAGGGGGATGTGAATGGTTTCGCAGATTTTTGGGATCGTCTGGAAGAGATTCGGCTTGTGCCTTATGAAGCATTTTTAGTGCATTTTGATGCTTTTTATAATAGGGCTGAAAATAAAAGGTTTCATCCCATAAGTGGCCAGACTCTGATTCTTAAAAGAGGTGAAGTAATACCAGAGTATAGGCTGGATGTTAGCTATGGCCCTTTTAATTATGATAAAGGCGCTGGTCATATTTACACCGCTGAAGCAACAGGTGAATTTATTATGAAGAACATCCAGTTTGGGACCACAAAAGGAGCAGGGATTCTATACAATGTTGGCGGTTCTTTTTCTGCTTATGATACTTCTGAATCAGGTGTAACAAGTACCTACGGTTGGGAATTTGAGGAAGCAAGAGATTATGGGAGTCACTATCACTTGCCGGAGGCTTCATATTCAGCTGTTGCCAGGATTGAGGATGATCCTAATACCATGATAGTAAGAGCTGACGCTTATGCAGTAACCGATAATGATAGTATTAGCAAACTGACAGGTGCCATGGTGTTTTTTCGGGTGGAATGCGTGAAGCTAGCTAAAGGGAGTTTAGTGTCTGAAGAGCAAAAGGATTCAGAAATAGATACCCGTGCTGATAAGGATAAAGGCGAAACAGGGGTCAGTATCCCTGAAGCCCTGGCTATTGTCATCATCGGCGGAGCTGTTGCCATGGCCGGTGCCGGTGCCGGTGGAAGGAGCGGAGATGGAGGGGATAATAACAGCAGGAGGAAAAGCCGCTACAAAATGTGCTTACGTAAGGACTTCGGTGATGGGATCCGCTATGATACCCAGCCGGTAACCGTCTATGCCCGGATTGTAGAGGTTACTCCCGAAGGGGAGGAAATCGATCGGCCGGACTTGACCGCTTCTATAGAGATTTTTTCCGGAGGGAATTTAGCTGTCGAAGGTTGTTCC
Organism: uncultured Peptococcaceae bacterium; assembly: GCA_937892995.1. Lineage (GTDB taxonomy): Bacteria > Bacillota > Desulfitobacteriia > Desulfitobacteriales > Syntrophobotulaceae > CALBJS01. The sequence goes on from CALBJS010000194.1 coordinate 1,173, forward strand.
ATGGCAGGCAACTATATGGGTGCCCTTGTTTCGGCACAGTCGGCACCTGGCGGAGAAAATCCGGGCACCGGAGTTGTTGGCATCCGTTTTAGCGGTGAGGAGGGTTCCTTCCAGAACAATGTAACCTTCCGCTTAATCGGTAAACCCTATATTTCTTTTCCAGAGCAGGGACGTTATCTGACTATGACTCTGCCAATGCTTTTAGGAGATTGTAAGGTTTATGAAACTCCTGTTTCCCTCCATGATTTTCTGGAGAAACCAACTTCAGTCCGGCTGGATGTAGCAGAAGGGATTCCTCTGAGCTGTGAACTGGAAGAATGCGATGTCATCGAAAATATGGAAGCGATAGAAGAATCGCTTGTCCAAAGCTATATTCTGAAAGTGAAAAACCTTAGCCCTAAATCGGAAGGGCCACAAACTGTAAAGCAAACTTTTAGCATCGGTATTTTAGCAGAAAATGATCAGGAAAAAGCAGAAAACAGCCTGAACACAGAGCTTTATCCAGAAGGTCTGTCCATCCGGGAAGTGAAGTTTGATGATCAGGGCTATGTCTTAATCGACACCTTTGATAATGAATCAACAGAGGAATGGGGGGACGTGGTGCCAACAGGCCTTGTCCTGGATTTTGTCGTACCTGAGCAGGATGAGGGTAAGCCCTCAGTTCGGGTTCTCGAACCCAAGGAATACAATCCTGTCTTTAGCGATTTGAAAGGAACGGATGAGCGCACCATCCATTTGGCCGAGCGGTTTAAATATAGTATTCAGGAAATCCCAAGTAACCTCAAAGAATATAGATTTGCTCCTCAGGAAGCTCTGGTGGAAGAAGAAGGCAAACCCTATTATCTGACCTTGCCTATTTCCTGTACCTATGGGCAAGAGGAGTATACCCTGGATCTGCCGCTTCGTCTCTTAGGGGGAGGTCCCGGCCCCCTGGCCGGCTGGGATGAAGCTTTTGTCCAGATGAAGAAAGTCGTCAGCAAAGTAGGCGGGATCAGCCCGGAACTGGCTAAGTTGCTCCGGGAGAACGGCACAAAAATGTCCACGGCCGAGCTGCGACTGGTGACTTATCGGATCTGCCATGATGCCGTAATCTACTACACCCAGGATGCTGCCGCATACGAAAAAATCGCTGCCGAACTGGATAATATGCTTTATTATGCAGAATGGCTCAAATGGTTCGGTGACCAGGCCTTCTCCTATCTGATCAGCAAATATTACGGCAATACGGCTGATGCTATTCTATCCCCCGCCAAAGATGTTTTCGCCGCCTTATTGGGAGAAGTCCTTGATTATCTGCTCAATGATGAAGAGATCACTGTGGAAGAACTGGAAACGATTAAAAATATCACCGCAGGTGTGGATAATCTCATCATAAATGCTTTTGATGACGCGACGAGTAGTAAAAATATTACCTTTAAACAGGTTTGCGCAGTAGTCGCAGGTTTCCTTGTTTGGAAAATAGCAAAAAATATTTATGAGAATAGAGACAAAGACGGGAAAATCGATCTATATTCTGCTATTACAGCCCTTACAGCCGACTTGACAGCTATGGGCGTGAAAAAAATTGCCGGCAATTTCTTTGATAAGGCTTTGAAGAACACTGCAGTACAAAATGCTTTGAATAAACCGATCAGCAAATGGATGCAGAATATTGCACCTAATGTTTTCAAGGGTAGATGGGACATCGACAAGCAAGGGGAGTATCTGTTGAAGATCGTAGAGTTTAAGCAATCAGACATTA
>CALBJS010000195.1 GCA_937892995.1 uncultured Peptococcaceae bacterium
CCCCGCTAACGATAATAGACGGAAGATTCAACCTCATGGCAGCCATCAGCATACCCGGAACAACCTTATCACAGCTAGGAATAAACACTAAAGCATCCAATCCATGGGCTCTGGTCATGATCTCAATAGAATCGGCTATTAATTCCCGACTAGCTAAAGAGAAGTGCATACCAACATGTCCCATGGCAATCCCGTCACACACGGCAATCGTTGAGAATTCCAGAGGAGTTCCTCCATTTTCCCTAACTCCGGTCTTAACAGCGTCAGCAATCTGACGCAAGTGCATATGACCAGGCACTAACTCATTAAATGAATTAACAATGCCAACTAAAGGTTTAGCAATTTCACGATCTGTTAAACCAAGTGCTTTAAAAAGAGATCTATGGGCTGCCCTGTCAACTCCCTTTTTAACTATATCACTGTTCATAAGGTCACTTCCTTTCACCTATCAAAATTACAAAATAATTCTCAGTTTTCTAATTTATATATTTTACAATATTATGGACTGATTATATAAGTTCCCCTTCTCGTAGGGTAAGTTCTCTGAACTTAGTTAATAACTTCTTAAATATAGGACCTGGCTTGCCACCCGAAATAACTCGAGAATCAACACATGTTACAGGAATTAGTTCCGCTGCAGTTCCTGTCAGAAAACACTCATCTGCAGTATAAACATCATGGAGAGTAAATAACTCTTCTTTTGCCTGGATACCTTCTTCTTGAGCAAGACTCAGGACCGCGTCCCGGGTTATTCCTTTCAGGGCTCCAACGTAGACAGGAGGAGTCATCAATACACCATCTTTAACAAGAAAAATGTTATCTCCCGTAGCTTCACAAACATAACCTTGCTGGTTTAACATTAATGCTTCCAGCACACCTGCTCTATTAGCTTCCATCTTAGCCAGGATATTGTTAAGATAATTCAAAGACTTAATCCGAGAATTTAAAGCATCTACATTATTTCTACGAGTGCAAGCCGTAATCACTTCCAAACCATTCTCATACATACTCTGAGGGTAAAGTGTTATATTACTTGCAATACAAAAAATCTCGGATTTTGCACATTTTCTTGGATCTAATCCCAGGTCTCCAACACCCCTAGATACAATTAACCTAATATAAGCATCAGAAAGCTTATTTTGACGTAGAGTCTCTAGTACTACATCCATCATTTCTTGACGACTGATTTCAATGTTTAATAGGATAGAGTCAGCGGACTCGTAAAGCCTGTCAATATGATCTTTTAATCTGAATACCTTCCCGTTATAAGCACGAATACCTTCAAAAATACCGTCTCCATAGAGAAATCCATGATCAAAAACAGATATCTTGGCATCTTGACTCTTAACAAATTTCCCATCACAGTAAATAATCATATAGCGTCCCTCCATAAATTCTTTTGAATCCTTTTGAAATAATTGAAACTATTTAAACTTTCTAAATAATACCTTTCTATGAAAAAAACCCGGGTAGTTCCACCTTGAAACTGTCCCGACGGGCTTACAATTAATTGAAAAACCAGAGATGTGTTATAGGACATAATTATTTTATACTTAAGTGTATATGCTACAGTTACAAGTGTCAAGATAGCTTTATAAATAAACTTTACCTTATATATTACTTTTTTTTATTATGCAAAAATAATCCTTGTCAAATTTAATAAGGGTTGGTATAATGTCCACTGTGAAAATACAATTGTTCATCCACTGAGGATAGGAGGTTATTTATGAAAAAGATAACTATTGGATTATTAGGATTTGGTACCGTAGGTTGCGGAGTAGCTTCAATTCTGATAAATAACCGTTATGACATCAATACCCGAACGAATACGGATCTATCTATAAAGAAAGCTTTAGTCCGCAATCTTCTTAAGGAAAGACCTTACTGCGAGGGCATTCAGCTTTCTGACAATCCTGATGATATTATTAAAGACCCCGATATTGACATAGTTGTAGAGGTGATGGGTGGAATAGAGCCTGCACGCTCATTAATCCTGGCAGCCTTAAATAATGGCAAAAATGTGGTTACAGCAAATAAAGATCTGCTTGCTGTTCACGGTTATGAATTATTTGCTACTGCCGAAGAAAATGGACGTGATCTGTACTTTGAAGCGAGTGTAGCGGGAGGAGTTCCAATTATTTCAGCTATAAGACAATCCTTTACCGCCAACAAAATATCCTCACTAATTGGAATCATTAATGGTACTACCAACTACATTTTATCGGCTATGACAGATCAAGGTCGTGATTTTTCAGACGTTCTTCTCGAAGCTCAAGAAATGGGATACGCCGAGGCAGATCCTACCTCGGATGTTGAAGGCCTTGATGCGGCACGGAAGCTTGCTATACTTTCTTCCCTGGCTTTTAATACCAGGGTTACATTTAACGATGTTTTTTCAGAGGGTATATCAAAGGTTTCTCCGGCCGACATCAAGTATGCTGAAGAACTAGGCTGTGTAATTAAGCTTCTAGCCATAGCTAAAAATCAAGATGATGGAATAGAAGCAAGGGTGCACCCCGCCTTACTTCCCAAAGAACATCCCCTGGCTACAGTAAATGGTGTTTATAATGCTATTTTTGTTGTAGGTGACGCCGTAGGGGAAACCATGTTTTATGGTAAAGGTGCCGGATCATTACCTACCGGGAGTGCCGTAGTATCAGATATCGTTGAGATTGTTAGAAATATGACTGCAGGCTCCGAAGGATCACTAAACTGTAATTGTTATCGGAACTATCCAATAAAATCAGCAGATAGTTTTACTACTGGTTATTATATAAGGCTTAAGGTCAAGGATGAACCTAGAGTATTTGCTACCCTAGCCCTGTTCTTTGCTGAAGCCGGCATAAGTTTTAATTCAATTATTCAGAAACCGCGCTCTAATAAGAATGCGGAAATCGTTCTCGTGACCCACCCCTGTAAAGAAGGCCAACTCCGTCAGGCACTTGATTCTCTTAACTCCTACAGTAAACTTGACAAAATATATAATGTGATCCGTCTAGAAACAAACGAAATCTAAAAATATTAGATAAGAATCACTATCATTGTTTACTTTCAGGAGCGTTTGTAATAAGATTTATTAGTTGCCCACTTTTTTAACTTTACTATGCCTTAGACATTATTACAACGGCATTATAAATGTTTATGTTAAATGAAGCTCTCACTTATAAGAATTAATATCTACCAGAATACGGAGGAAAAGATGTTTCAAGTAAAAGTACCTGCAACTTCAGCCAATCTCGGTCCTGGATTCGACTGTATGGGACTTGCCGTTAAACTTTATAATTATTTTAAAGCGGAAGAAAACGATAAATTAGAATTTTATCTTAAGGGAACCTATACCGCCAATATTCCAACAGATCAAAATAATCTATTGTGGAAAACCGCCTGTATCCTTTGGGAGCGAATTGGTTTTAGCCCCAAGCCATTAAAGCTTACTTTCGAAAGCCATGTTCCTCCTGCCAGAGGACTAGGAAGCAGTTCTACAGCCGTGGTAGCAGGTTTAATGATAGCTAATGCTGTCGCAGGTTACCCTCTGGAACGTTTTGATCTTCTCAAAATTGCTACTGAAATTGAAGGCCACCCTGATAACGTCACACCCGCGATCTATGGTGGCATTACCCTAACTATCATGAATGAAAATAGTCTTCTTCCGAGGGTTTTAACTAAAAATCCTTTATTCAAGGCAGTAGTAGTCATCCCGGATCTCTTAGTGGAAACTGAAAAAGCACGAGAAATTCTTCCTTCCTCCGTGTCTAGAAAAGATGTCATTTTCAATTCTTCCAGAGTAGGCCTTCTGGTAGACGCTTTTATCAATCAAGAATATAATCTATTATCTATAGCAACCCAAGATAAAATCCATCAAAATCAACGGGCATCTTTAATACCGGGGATGCCGGAAGCACTAGCTTCTGCTGTCCGGTCCGGGGCCTATGGAGCCGCTCTAAGCGGTTCAGGTCCTACCCTTCTGGCCTTCTGTTCTTCTGGTTCAGCACAACCGGTAGGTGAAAATATGCAAAAAGCTCTCGCTGACAATTTTATAGAATCAACATGTTTAACTCTAGATATTGACTCAGATGGAGCTGTCTTAACCAAAATTTGAACCAAAATCTACCCATAAGAAATTCACATGCTAAAACTTGAAAACTTATCCACCTTCACCTCTCTGATAGCAATAATTCGGGGAGGTTTTTTACGCCTTAAACCTCACAGTAATCGCGTCTTTTATCCAAAAGTGTAACTTCTTTTAGTGTGGCGGCTTCGCCTTGACGTCTATGGATGATCTAATGCCACGGTGCCAAGGATGGCGAGAAGCGGCAACATCTTCGTTATTTTACTTATGCCGTGTTTAAACCTGAATGCCGTAAAATAATCTGATTTCTGTGTGGCGGCTTCGCCTTAGCATATAATTCGGAATACTTTTCGTAAGAGTCCAGGACTTTAAGTACATATTCCCTAGTTTCTTTAAATGGTATGTCTTCTATTAAATAGGTATTATAACTTCGGGCTGAAGTCTTAAGCCATTTCGTAACTCTACCGCTACCCGCGTTATAGGCCGCAAGTACCAGAATACTATTTCCGGCAAACTCTTTGTTAAGAGCAGAAAGATACCATGTTCCATACCGAATATTATCCTCAGGTTTTGTCAGATCAATATCTTCAAAACTGTCATTTAGCCAAACAGATATTTCTCTAGCTGTTTCAGGCATTAATTGCATTAACCCAATAGCCCCCTTATGTGAATTAGATCTGCGGTTAAAATGACTCTCTTCTCTAATAACAGAGATTACCAAGAGAGGATCAACTCCATATGAAGAGGCATATTTCTCTACAATTTGTTTATACGGATAAGGGTAGAATATTTTCCCAAGAACATCAGATTTAAAAACCCCAAAAACAAATAATAACAAAAAAAACATTGTTACAAACTTAACAGCTCTTTTATTCCTAATATACAAATACATCAATCCTAATTTTCAAAATTACTTATTATATAATTTATTATGCAAAAGCAAGACGTTTTAGTAGTCAAGGTTTTTTCTTGAATTCTTCCCATATTATCGATAACTGTTTTTCTGTTTCACTCCAGTTCCCCGAGTTATCTATCACCCTATCAGCTTTTTTGATCTTTTCATCTAAAAGCATTTGGGAGAATATTCTCTGCCCGGCTTCCTCCACAATCAATCCATTTCTTTGCATCAGCCTTTGAATTTGGATATTCATCGGAACATATACAACCCAAACCTCATCCACATACTTATCCCAATCTTTTTCCAGTAAAAGTGGAATATCTAAGATTATCAGTTCCTCATTTTTTAGTTGTGAGATCCTACATTTTTCCATCATCTTTTTTAAGACGAAAGGGTGAATGATTTTTTCCAGCTTATTCTTCGCCTTAACATCATCAAAAACCGTATTTGCTAAAAAAGCACGATTTATTTTGTTGTTTTCTATATACTCTCTACCAAAGACTTCTTCTACTTTCGAAACCATAAAGGGTTTTGAATATAGTTCATGGACAGCATTATCTGCATCAAAAACCGTAATCCCTTTATCTGCAAACCATTTAGCAACACTAGTTTTCCCGCTAGCTATACCTCCAGTAAGTCCTATCTTTAACATATAACACCTCAGATCAGGTTAATATCTATCCATTCGTGCATCAAATCATCTAGTTCCTTTTCCCTTTCCTCATATTCATTATGCAACCTTAAAGTCTCCTCGTAATCACCGCTAACTGCTTCTAACTTTTCTTCTAAGTCTTTAAGTATAACTTCCATGCTAGCTATCTGTTCCTCTATTAGTTTGATCTTTTTCTCTCTGCGTCTATTATTTCTGGATTCTTCCTGATAGCTTTTAGCAGCTTGGATTTCACCATCATTTAGTTTATCATCATAAACCTCTCTGGAATACAAATTCTCCATGATTTCCCGGTAAGTAGTATAATCGCCCTCTGTAATTTTTAGCCCTTGCGGGGTAAGTAAAGCAATCTTATTCACAGTCCTATTCAAAAAATATCGGTCATGAGAAACGGTTAGAATAGTCCCCTCGTATTCTTGCAAGGCTTCTTCTAATAATTCCCGAGTATCCATATCTAAGTGATTAGTTGGTTCATCCAATAGGAGAAGGTTTCCTTGGGACAAGAAAAGCTTACAAAGAGCAAGCCTGCTTTTTTCTCCACCACTTAAAACATCAAGCGATTTAAAGACATCTTCCCCCCGAAAACCAAATCTTGCTAATAGATTACGTATTTGAGGATCATCGAGATTAGAGGAATATCTGATCTCGTCGATAACATTATCCCTAAGCCCGATATCTTCATGTTCCTGCGAGTAGTAGCCCAGGGTAACATTGGCTCCCATCCTGATTGTTCCCTTATAAGATATCTTACCTATTACTGCCTTTAGTAAGGATGTTTTCCCGACTCCGTTCTTGCCTAG
>CALBJS010000196.1 GCA_937892995.1 uncultured Peptococcaceae bacterium
AAAGGCTGCGACCCGTTGCGGCGGGGGGTGCTTCGCAACTTCGGACGAACAGTATGACAGGGCAAGTTTGCAGGGCTTGGCTCAGATTCATGACGAGGAAAGCGGCACGGACGAGGACAGTTTTTATGTGGTTTCCCCGGGAGGGGCAATCGGATTTTCCGAGGATGGTGAAACCATCGACTGGTTGTTTCTTCCGCTTAATAGCACCGAGGAACTGCCTTTAGTCCTTAGGCCGGAGATTTTAGTGAACTTCTGCCCTCAATGCGGCAGCCGCATCACCTCAGACCAACGTTTTTGCGGGGCCTGTGGTGCGAAACTATAACTATAATAAAAAAACGCATTGCATCATTGCCTTTTAGTTATGATTTGATGATGTTTACTGAGCCCATAGAAATGGTAGAACCTAAGGCCAAGAGAGTTTAAGGCAAGGTAAAATTCAGGAGGAAGGGATGTCCATATGAAAAATAAAGTGATTTCGCTGATTTTGGTGGGGGCTATGCTTTTTAGCCTTGGCATCGGCACGTCAGGCTGCGGCAAAGCAGCGGATACCTTTGCCCCAAAAGTGCCTGCGGCTTCCGCTCCCTCAGCCAAGCTGCCGGAGCAAATCAGCGGTAAGCTGACAGAGGAAAACTTAACGGTTTCTCAAGATGGCGTGTTTTTTACGGTAGAGGAAGGTTCTGTCCTTAAGGATACCGAGGTAGTCATAACCTTAAAGCAAGACCTGCCGCCGATTACGATTCCAGGCAATGAAGAAGGAGAAGGGGAAGGGGAAGAAATCATTCCCACAGTTTATGATTTCAGCGTTACCGGAGATACGCCTTTGGGAGTTATGGAATTGGGTATCCCTTGTAATGCACCGGCCGAAGAAGTTTTTGCCGCCTACTATAACCCTGAGACCGAGGCTTGGGAACCTGTGGTGTTTTACTATGACGCCGCCAGGAAAAGCGCAGTTATTAAGGCCACCCATCTATCCTCCTACGGCGTTTTTACCATTAAAAATGAGCATAAACGCCATGCCATGCTTAGCTTTAGCAATTCCTTGGCTTGGAGTGAGATGGATTTTGCGAAAGCGGTAGCCATGCTGGAAGCGGCCCAACAGGACCCAGATACCTTTTATGCAGACTGTTTTAGTCTGCTGTCCCAAAGTATTTCTATCCAAAACGGGATCAGCTTCAATCTGGCAGATGCGATGACCGGCGTGACCAATTCCTACGTTCCCGCTTTTGGTGAAGGAATCAAGAAGAGTGCTGCCTATCTGGGCTATACCATATCCGGGCTGGAGATCATTAACGCCTATTTGGAAGATGATAAACGCACCATGGTTTGGAAAACCGTAGAGGCTATGACAGGGTACGTCCTGGATGAGGTAAGCGCCTTAGCTGGCACCACTTCCATGGCAGCGGGAATGTTCTCCCTGGGGGTAGTGAATTATGCCTTAAATGAGTTTATTTCTACGGCCCTGCAAGGCAGAAGTGACATGTACGCCAAGGCCTACAATCTTTATTACAAGGAAAAAGGTCGAAAAACTGCCGATTGGGTTCATTTGATCCGGGGCATGGTCGAGAAGGGAACAGATCCGGAGGAGACGGGTAAGGCCATTGCGGCGGAGATCAAACGCTATGCCTATGAATTCTGGGAAGATCAAACCACGGTGGGCGAATACGCACAGGATGCCAATCCGGGAGCCTGGTCGTCAGGATCCCTGGGAGGGCTTAATGATAAAATCAAGCAGGAAATCAGCGAAGCTAACCGAGCGGATCTGGAGAAAATCGTCAGCAATATCTTAAACCGCATTCAAATAGAAAATAAGAATAAGATGATGGAAGATATTCGCAAAGAACTGCTTAATTTCCAGAAGAAGATGAACTCTGTTGTTACCATAACCGTAAAGGATAGTAAAGCCCAAAAGGAACCGTCACATTTTGCGGGAGCCATCCTGCGTTTTACCGAGCTGCCGTCTAGGATTCAGGATCCTGAGAAATGGCAAGCAGTAATATCGGAAAAAGGTACGGCCAAAATTCAATTCAGGGTCCTGGCCCATCTGTTGGCAGACAGTCCCCGTAGAATGGAACTGGTGAGAAAAGAAGGGGATAAAGAGACTGTTTTAATTCGATTTAGAGCGAAATTCAGTGTCCCGGAGTCCAAGCTGGATCTGGCCGACCTCTATCCCAAGACGGATTTCCCGAAAAATATTGGCGGCAGTTATATCGTTTCCATGTATAATACCACCACGGAAAAGACCATCGATGATCTTACCCTAACTGTTAAAGTGACCAAAGAGGTTTCCGACGGCTGCTATGCAGATTTATATCTTGAAAATAACGGCTCGGTATATCTGAAGGGCAATTATTTTTACCGCTATGCAACAGGAAAAGTTAACTATGCTCTGGGAGATATAAGCTTTTCCTCTGCGGGCAGCGATGGTGTAGCCTTTAAGTTTGATGCCTACGATAATCAGAAGAAAGTATGGGGGTCCTTTACCGGACAAAAATAAAACGAAATAGATTATGGAGGAGAGTTTTATGCCCAAAAAACAGCGTAGAGTGTTAGGGATCATAATAACCATTGTGTTTCTGATGTTCTCGGTTATCAGTCCCGCACTTGCTCAGCCGGTAAGTACGGGGGAAAAAGTTACGGTTTTAAATGACGGAGAACGAATTTTTGGCAGTGATCGTTATGAAACGGCGGTGAAAATCTCCCAGAGTGGCTGGGCATCTTCCGAGTATGCAATTTTAGGGGCGGGGATGGATCAGAATCTCGTTGATGCTTTAGCAGCAGCACCCCTGGCCAAACTAAAAAATGCGCCTATTCTTTTTTCTGCCGAAGCAGGGTTAACCCTCTCTACCCAAAACGAGCTGCAGCGTTTAGAGGTAAACAAGGTTTATCTGGTTACAGGAAAAAGTACTTTTGAGCCTGCATTATTTGAACAGCTGGAAAAACTTAAGATCACAGTTCTTCCTCTGGGAGGAAGCAACCGTTTCCAAACAGCGGTGAATATTGCCAGAGAGCTTGGAACACCGTCTGAAGTTGTCATTACTACGGCCTGGAAGAATGCCGATGCTCTTTCCATGGCTGCGATTGCCGCAGCCAAAGGGATGCCGATTCTTCTGGCCGATGGAGATAAACTTCCGGCTAGTGTTAACGACTATTTGGACGAAATAAAAGGCAGCCTTACCCAAAGTTATATTATCGGCGGCCAGCAAGCCGTGGGTAATGCTGTTCAGAATTTACTTCCTAACGGAGTAAGAATCGGCGGCCTTGATCGCTTTGCCACCAATATTGAAGTTCTGAAGTATTTTGCCGAAGATTTCCAAGACCATAACACTTTTGTAGTAAATGGAATGGATAGGCATTTAGTAGATGCCCTGGCCATCGCTCCCCTGGCGGCAAAGACCTTCTCGCCGGTGGTCCTAACCGGAACAACCTTGCCGGAAGAAACCCAAGGATATGTCAAACACAATTTTTTAGGTAATATCATTCCGATTGGCGGAGAGGGCTTAGTCTCTAAGGCCGTCGTCGATGCCTTAAGGCCAATAAGGCCGGTAACTAACAACGGCGGCGGTGGTGGTGGCGGATCACCTGTGGTAACAGTAAGCACCGTTAGTGTGGCAACACCACCTGACAAGACAGCCTATACCAGCGGAGAAACTTTGGACTTAAGCGGCTTAGTCGTCACCTTGAGCAAATCAGACAGCACTAGTGAAAATGTAGCTTTTGCAGACTTTGCCGGCAAAGGCCTCACAGCTTCACCGGCAAGTGGTACTATTTTGATAACGGCAGATACCAAAGTCACCCTTACCCATACCGCAAGCGGCAAGAAAGTCGACCAGGGAATTACCGTAGCACCGGCAACAATCAGCCTAGCTGCCCTGGCCGGAGTGGCTCCGCCGGTAACGGGCGAAATCCCGGTGTCAGCAATAAGTGCCACAGCCCAATACTCCGGAACAGTAGCTTGGAGCCCGGCTGATAATCCGTTCCGGGAAGATACCGTCTATACAGCGACTATTACTTTATCACCAACAGCAGAGTATACCTTAACCGGTGTAGCCGCAGACTTTTTCACTGTAGCGGGTACCACAGCGGTAAATAATATTGCCGACTCAGGCGTTATAACCGCCGTATTCCCCAAAACGGGGCCGGCACCGGAATTTGGCGGGGGTGCAGGAACAGTCGGTGATCCTTATCAGGTAGGTACGCCTGAGCACTTGAATAATATCAGAAATCACCTTGGTGCTCACTTTATCCAGACAGCCGATATCGATCTGGAAACGTATCTTGCCGATGGCGGTGCAGGCTATAACGCCGGCGCAGGCTGGGCACCCATAGGAACTACTGGTGCAGAGTTTACCGGCAACTTCAATGGTAACGGTAAGACAATCAGTAACTTGAAGATAGCACGTACGTGGTATATTGGTCTTTTCGGACAAAATAAAGGGGTTATTCACAATGTTTCATTATCTGGCGTCATTGTAAGTGGGTCAACTTATGTTGGCGGCCTGGTAGGATATAATTATGGTGGCACAGTGACTGACAGTAATGTAATGGGCTCGATAACATCTAATGCAACCGGAGATGCTTATGTCGGTGGCCTGATCGGAAGCTCCAACTACGGTAACGTAAGTAATAGTTATTCAACCAGCGATGTGACGGGCGTGGGAAACCGAATAGGCGGTCTGATTGGACAAAATTATTTAAGCACAGTAAACAAGTGTTTTGCGACAGGGAACGTAACAGGAGTAGCTTTTGTTGGCGGCTTGGTCGGAGAAAACAGCGGAAGCAAAACCTACACCAAAATTACAGACAGCTATTCGAGAGGCACAGTTACGGGAACCGGCGGCTATACAGGCGGTCTGGTTGGGAGAAATTTCTTCGGTCCTAGCGTCACCAATTGCTACGCGACAGGTGCAGTTACGGGAACCGGAGGTCTGGTTGGAGGAGTAGACTCAGGTGCTACCGTCATCGACAGCTATTGGGATACCGTGACTTCAGGCCTGGCTACTTCTCTTGGGGGTGTTGGCAGGACTACCGCAGAAATGAAAGATCAAACGACTTTCACAGGCTGGGATTTTGCTGCCATCTGGGATATGGACTCCGCTGAAAATAATGGATACCCGTTCCTAAGATGACAAGAATAAAATAGGGTTTGGACGCAACCGTTGCAAAACCTTAAAGGCCGAGATATCAATGGATTATGAGGTTGAATGCAAAAACATGTTTGACGTGGGGGCTATCTTTCACGTCTTTTCTTTTATAAAATATTATTTGGGCTGGACCAGTTCTGTTGCCTTGGCAAGTATTTTTTCGGACAGCACAATATTACACGATGCAATTGGTGGAGACATATCAGATTTAATAATAGCCGTAGGGCTTAGGGATGTGGATGTTGATTATCCTAAAACCTGGGGAGGCAAAGTTTGGTGGAAGACAATAACTGAAATGAAAGGGTACCGCATCCAGCAAAATATGTTTTCAAGGCATTACCGCCTTTTAGAACCAAAGAATCGTAGAATTTATACCTCCTTTAGTTTGAAGGAAACAGAAGCGGTAATGGAAGAGATATTTAAGTCATAACCTTGTCATAAAAAGCTGTTTAGAAGGAGGAAACTAAAATGAATACATCAAGAATATTGTATTGGTCACCGAGAGTATTGTCGATTTTATTTATTTGTTTTTTGACTATGTTTTCATTTGATGTTTTTGAGCCTGGAAGAAGTGGCGGAGAGATTGCATTGGGATTGCTTATGCACAATATCCCCTCCATAATTTTGATAATCTTGCTGGCCATAGCATGGAGGAAAGAAATTGTAGGTGTAGCCAGCTATTTTGGGGCCGGTCTTTTGTATGTTGGATTTGTGATATACCAAGTTACCAATTCAGGTTTGCCGTGGTATACTGCGATAACATGGAGCATTACTATTGCGGTGCCTGCATTTGTTATTGGTATTCTATTTTTTATTAATTGGAGAAAAAGAAGAGAAAATACAGGTAAAAAAATTTTATAATAATCAAAAATAAACATTGTGCCCATTCAAAGTTTGAAAATAATTTGAGATGGAGTTAATAGGAGGGTGATAATCAATGAAAAATAGCTTAAGATTGTTAATTATAATTATTTTAGGTATTGCACTGCTGACCGGGTGTGAGGCGCCAAACAGCACAACTGTAAGTCGAATCATGGAGAACGATGGCTGGATATACTATACAAACATCAAAGAGGAAGCCCTTTATAAAATGAAACCCGACATGACAGAAAAAGCAAAAGTGGCTGATATAGGCGATTATTTAGTATTTCAGGGAGACACTATATACTTTTTTGATAGGGAAAGTGGTATTAGTAAGATTGGTACAGATGGCACAGGGTATGCGAAGGTTGTAGATGTGAGCGAAGAGAATATGTTCGGTTTCTATGTATCGGGGGACTGGATTTACTATGGTTTAAAAACAGGGAGCATCTACAAGATTAAAACAGACGGTATGGAAAAGACCAAGATTGCTGATATCAGCTCTTTTTATGGAGCTATGATCGTATCGGGGGACTGGATTTATTATAAAGATGGTATTAACCTTTATAAAATGGGAACGGAAGGCACCGAGACAGCAAAACTTGCAGACAACGTTGATTTGTTTGATGTCAAAGATGACTGGATTTATTATGGGGAAATAACCGAAAAAGGAGAACACAAGAACATATACAGGATGAAACCGGATGGCACAGAAAAATCGAAACTTGCGGATGGAGACTTTACAGCCATAAATCGAAGCCGGCTCTATTATTTAAAAGAAGGATGGCTCTATAGGGCTAATTTGGACGGATCAGCAGCAGAGAAAATAAATAATGAAAATATGTTTAATATCTGTGTGATTTATGATGACTATATCTATTACATTGAATACTCCGGGGCTGGATACAGGAGCAACCTGGACGGCAGCAACAAGACCAGGATTGAATAAGGTAGAAGGTGAATGTTATATGAATAAAAAATCTGGAACAATTAAGGATGGAGTTCTTGTTACAGTAGGTAGTTTTATTGCTATGGTAGCAGCCTTTATGTTGTATTTTCTGATATTCATGCTCTTTGAAACTATGGCAAATCAGGATGGTTCCTATAGCTTTGTGTCACGGGTACGGATTGGATACGGGATTATTTGAATTGTCCTCTGTCTGATAATATATCGTACCAGAATTCCAGAGTGGATTAAAGCCAGCATTCTGGCTGGTTCACTTACCACATTCATGGCTGGGATTGGAGTCCAATTATATGAAAATCCGATAATTGTCGGTTTAGTAATGCTTCTGGTGGCTGGTGCGGCTGTTTTTCTGCTTCGCAAAATGAACAAGAAGTGGTATCACTACTATGCTATTGTAATTTCTATAATTGCTGCATTATTTTATTTATAACTCTTTCAATAGCTGTATGCTTTGAATCTGTTTTTAGGGATATAGGTAAGAGAGCAGAGCAGTATTTGGTGACGTTAAATTAACTCACCTCTTTTCTAAAAGGGTTATTACTCAAATTTGAAAACGATGCCGGAAAACGGCTTAAAATAGATGCAAAAAATCTCACAAAAACCAAAGAAATGAATAACTTTTGAGATTTTCTGCAGTTTCTGGGGTAGGGGGGTCAAAATCTTCACCACTTTTCACCCCGGAAACGGGCGTGGGGTAACGCGTGAAAATTCGCGGTTTCAAACTTGTGGTGGGCCTTTTAGCCATGATGTTCTTACATTTTGTGCATGAGCCATCGCAAGAGGATAATCCAGACAATCCCCTGTCCAAGCCCGGTCTCAAGATGCTGGGGCTTTTAAGGGAGAAGAAATTGATTCCCATCTTTGAAAGCCTTTTTCTGGTCGCAGTTTGCTACGGTTTGGTGCTGACTTTTACGGCTATTTATATCGGACAGGCCGTTCCACAGATCAATCCCGGTTTTTTCTTTACCGTCTTTGGGATAGGCAGTATTATTTCCAACCTGACCGTAGGAAACTTATCAGATCGCAAAGGACGGGCGGCGGTTGTTTTTCCCTCGATTATAATTATGGGTTCTGGTTTGGCTTTGCTTTACTTTTTACCGCTTAAGCCTTGGATAATATATTTCGGCGGTTTTTTCGCGGGCTTTGGTTTCGCCGGGAGCATTGCCGTGTTGATTACTTGGGTGGTTGATGTGGTTCCTGTCGGCCGCAGGACTACCGGTAGATGAAACTGCTCAAAAGATCGCTGAGCTCGAAGATATGTTCACGAAACAGTGTCCAAAAAACGTGGAAAGGCTCACATCTTAAAAAATACCTTCTCCGTTTTTCATCCCCTAGCACTCTGAAAACTTGCTGTACGGGCGAGTTTTTTCCTATTAATTGATAAATCACCCCAAAAATCACCCCTATTTTGACGATGCACTCACCCCAAGGGTGATTACCCGGGTAGAAATAGTATTTATAATGAAAAAATGCTACATTAGAGTTTCTGAAATTGAGGGGAGATGTGAAGACATGCTTAAGAAGAGCATTGCTTATCTACTGATTTTTTCCCTGGTAGTGGGTTTATTCACAGGATGCGGAAGTAAAGGGGAGGATAGGGGAGAGCGGTTGGTACAAATCAGCAATGTTCCTGCTCCTGAATTGACCGGTATAAAGAAAATGCCGCAAGACGGAATTGGCAAGCCGGGGGTTGATTTTCCGGAAATGAAGACAGGCCAGGCTAATGATTGGGGGGATATATCCGCTCCATATTTTAATCCTTTAGGCTCGTACTCGTTATATAGTCAGGTGGTTTACGAGGAAAACGGCGAGGAACAAATACTGGAAACCATCGAAGATTTTGTTCATAAAACCCAGTATGCAAAGGGTGAGGTTTGGAATCTGTCAATCCCGATCGAAGACGGTTTTTCCATTCCCTGGCTTCGCTGGTATACCAAAAACCTTGGGGGGACCATCTATGGGGACTCGGCAGAGAACAGCGTATTTTCAGTAAAAGAAAATGAAAGTACCCTGTGGTGGGTCAATGCCAGAGTTTTTGGGGATACAGCAGAACTATGCGTGATAAAAACACAGGTTTTGTCCATCGGCAAAGAGCTTACTTTTAAGAAAGAAGATCTGAAGGACGGCGAATATTTCTTTTATGTGGAGTGTACGCCGGGCAAACTGCAATCAGCAACAGTATCCCTTAAAGGGCCGGCAAATAGCGGCATAGATCTCCTAATGGATCAGAAAGTTCGCTACGGATCCTATGAATACAGTGCCTATAAAAATATCTTCAGCTGGAACTTAAACACCAAAAAAACGGAT
>CALBJS010000197.1 GCA_937892995.1 uncultured Peptococcaceae bacterium
AGACGTGTGCTCTTCCGATCTGTAGGTAAAACAACCCTTGCAATTAACCTTAGTTTGGCCTTAAGCGAATTAGGGAAAAAGGTCATTATTTTAGATGCGGATATTGGGATGGCCAATGTTGAGCTCTTATTAAGGCTCAATACTCCGTTAAATTTAACTAATGTAATAAAAGGAGAATGTTCTTTACGTGATACACTTACTCTGGGGCCATCGGGAATTAAGCTACTTCCGGGCTCTAGTGGAATTTCGTCTTTAACTAACCTAAGTCCAATTCAATTTAACCGTATATTATCAGGCTTCTCAGCTTTGGAAAACGAATGTGATATTTTTATTATTGATACGGGGGCAGGTATTTCTGAGGTTGTCCTTAAATTCCTTGAATCAGCTGATGATCTAATACTTATTACTACTACTGAGCCTCATGCCTTAATGGATACTTATGGCCTAACTAAAGCTTTAACTTATAGAAATCCCGACCTAAAACCGCTATTAATATTAAATCGCTGTGAATCTGAATCGGAAGCATTAAAATGTAGTGAAACATTCAATAAGGCGGCTTCAAAATTTCTCAAACTACAACCAGAGTTAATAGGTTGGATTTACGACGATAAAAAAGTTTCAAGATCTCTCAAAAATCAAAGACCGTTATATTTAACCCACCCAACTTCAGATTATTCAAGACAAATAACTAGTATTGCCGGCAAGCTTGTCGGAAAGAAGACTCTACAAGAACGTCCTTCCGGTATTGTATCGTTTATCAACAAATTAAAACGTAGCTTTGGCTAGTATAATCTAATCTAATAAATACTTTTTTCTTAATTTTCTAATTTTTTTTTTATAATAAGATTGTACAAATCTTATTTCTTTCGGTAGTAATAAGTGGTATAATCCAAATGGATGTTTTTATCAAAGGGGGGAGAAATGATTTACTGGGAAAAAGCCAAGATTTTATTATCACGTATTTTAACTAATACCAAATGTCACATTAATAAGGATACTTTGGCTAAGGTTGCTGAATGGTCAAGAAATATCTCGTGGAGGTCCCCTAAAACAGCCGGAATTACGTTTCTTGCTTTAGTTGTATTCTTAGGGGGAATATTCTATTTTAGTACTACAACTTCTGCGGTTGCAATTTTTGTCAATGGCAATAATACTGGATATGCAGCTAGTATGACTGAGGCCAAAGAAATTGTAGAAGAAGTGCTGAGTAAGCAGGGGGAAGTTGCGGGTACTATAGCTCGAACAACTGATAGTATTGAATATAATAAAGTTAGAATCAAGAAAAAGGTATATGCTACAAATACTATTTCCTCAGAGGTATTATTAAAGTCCATAAAGCCTTATATCGATGGCTATGGTTTGCAAATCGAAAACAAAGTTGCTATAGTTTTGGCTAATGAACAAGAACTTGATGCTGTATTAACAAAATACAAAGACTATTTCACAAAACCTTCCGAAAAGAATGTTGTAAACTCAGCTGAATTTCTCGAAAATATCTCCAAGGTTGCTATTAAAGTAGATCCTAGCGAAATAATGAATGTCGATCAAGCTTTTGATCTCTTAATTAAAGGTGATGTAGCTGAATCTAATTATGTTGTCGAGCCTAATGATTCTTTGTGGTTAATAGCCCGTAAGAACAATATGCTTACAGATGAAGTGATCGCTGGAAATCCGGGTTTTACTGAAGATACTATAATACAGCCTGGCCAGGAAATTAAAATAGTAAAAGTACAACCCTTTCTAACAGTACTTAGTAAGGGAACGAAAGTTGTCAATGAAGTAATTCCTTTTGATGTGGTGACCAAGATTGATTCTAAACTTGGATATGGGAAAAGCGTGGTTCAACAAGCAGGTAAAGATGGCGAAAAAATAGTTACATATAACTATGTTGAAAAAAATGGTTCGGTGATTGAAAAACAAGTGGTTAAGGAAGATATCCTTACCCAACCTGAAAAACAGGTTATCGCTAAAGGACCAAATAGGGCTACTGTATATGTTGGAACTTCTCGTGGATCAGGAAGTGTTTCCGGTTTGATTTGGCCCTTAAGTGGCCGGATAAACTCGTATTATGGCTATCGCTGGGGTAGCCTTCACACAGGCATAGATATTGATGGAGTTACAGGTCAACCTTATGTAGCTGCTGCTTCGGGAAAGGTTGTTTCTGCCGGATGGAATGGGGGCTACGGTTATGCAATATTAATTGATCATGGAAATGGAGTTGCAACTCGCTATGCCCATTCCTCAAAATTACAGGTTAGTGCTGGGCAAAGTGTAAATAAGGGGCAAACTATAGGCTTAGTAGGCTCTACTGGAAGATCTTCCGGCTCACACTTGCATTTTGAAATTCTGATAAACGGCAGTTCTGTTAATCCTTTAAACTACCTTTAGATTTTTAATTTATAATAGCGCTGAACAAGCGCTATTTTTTCATTTATGGCAAAGTCGCCATACTGAAAATAAGTTTTCGACGTACTGCGGATGAGTAACGGAATGTTTTATTTTTTTATTGACAAATAGTATTTAATTAGTAAGAATTATATATAATACCTATATCTTGGTTGGGAGGAAATATGGTTAATATGGCATATAAAATTGTTGTGGATAGTTCCTCTGATATTCCTAGGGATATCTCTTCTGAAATAGGAATTTTAACTGTACCAATGCCGGTCTATATTGATGGTAATACCTATCAAGAAGGGGTGGATATATTTACCGATAGTTTTTATTCTAATTTTAAGAACTACAGGGATTTACCAAAAACTTCTCAGCCTAATCCGATCTTACTAAAAGATACTTACGAAAAGATTTTAGCCGAGGGTAAAGATGTTATCGCAATTCATCTTTCCTCCGGACTAAGTTCAACTTATCAGAGTGCGGTAATGGTCCGGGAAATGTGTAGTTCTCCAGAGAGAATTCATATTATTGATAGTTTGGGGGCTTCGCTTGGTTTTGGCCTTCAAGCGATATTACCTAAGAGGTTATCTACAGAGCAAGATAACACTTCTGAAATCGTTGATCAAATTACAAAACTACGAGATAATATGAGGTACATTTTTACCATTGATACCCTCGAGTACCTTGTTAGGGGCGGAAGGGCTAGTAAGACAGCAGGATTTGTTGCTGGATTGCTAGATGTCAAGCCAATTCTTCATTTTAACCCTGAAGGGAAAATCGAGGTGTTTGGCAAAGTAAGATCAAGAAAGGCGGCCATCCGAAAGCTAGTAGATATTATTGAACAGGATATTATTGAACCTGAAAAACAAATCATTGGCATTTCCCATGCTGCCTGCCTAGAAGAGGCTATTGCTTTAGCTGAAGGAATACGAAGTAGAATTAAAGTCAAGGACATAATGATGGGTGAGATAGGTTGTGTTATCGGGAGTCATGTTGGTCCGGGAACACTAGCACTTTTTTATCAAGCAGGATCTAGGTAAGTATTTTGCACCAAGAAGA
The DNA here is from genome assembly GCA_937892995.1 of uncultured Peptococcaceae bacterium. GTDB lineage: Bacteria > Bacillota > Desulfitobacteriia > Desulfitobacteriales > Syntrophobotulaceae > CALBJS01. The sequence goes on from CALBJS010000197.1 coordinate 3,454, forward strand.
TGTTCAGATTAGGAGAAATGATATTCCTCATGTATATTCGTCTAAATCAATTTGCTATTGAAAGATTAGTAAACGAATGGAAGAATCAAAGATTTCCCTGGGCAGTATTTGATACTCCTTTATACCATTCTGATGCCTTTGGCCATAGTATCCAGTACTTTTTTCTGGGAAGTGTAATTCATTATTGTTTTTATGGGGTCTTTGATGATGGTACTACTGGGTATTATACAAACCAAAATGCTGAAGGAAGTATCGCCTATTGGCGAACCTTAAAAACGTACTGGCCAATCCTATCTGATCATAGATTAAAATTTGAAACCTTTGAGCAAGTTTTTAAAGGTTTGTCTTTCTTGCCTCAAAGATATAGTGATTGGATGGAAACAATAAGGATCTTAAAACAACAATATTCTGGCGAAGTAAAATTATTTCTGGAAAGCTGTCAATGGGATGTTTCTATAATCCTCGAAAGAATTAATTTTGAATTTCCCGCTTATAAAACATCATCTCACGAATATTCCGACAGATCTTATTTATTTCTATATCTTGCCCAAGGCAAATTTGCCAGTGCTAATCTTTTTAATAAAATAGAACTAATTCAGCCATACTTAGATCAGGTTTTACTGGCATCGTTGATTCAAACTAATGTGCTCGAAATACCCCTAGGAAAAGTAATACTTTCTAGTACGGATATCCAAATATTAAGAACCTCAGCTCGGCAAGCACTAGAAGAAATATTAACAAAGTGGGATCAGGTTTCTAACAATAAGATCCTACCTGCTGACTTAAATACACCTCTACGTAACCAGGGATTAGTTAGTATTTGGTGCAACCGAACTCCCATTTTGTTTTCATAACGGTATTTCTTACAGGTAAATTATAGATAAGGACTGAATAGCATGGCCCAAAGAACCAAGAAAGTTTGTACCATTTCCTATGGTTGCCAAATGTCGGAAAGGGATGCAGAAACACTAACGGCTATCTCAGCTGAAAGTGGTTACCGGCGAACAGAAAATCCTGAAGAAGCTGATTTAATCATTATCAATACTTGTTGTGTCCGGGAAAGTGCTGAAAACAAAATTATCGGCAAAATCGGACAATTAAAAAAACTCAAGGAACGTAATCCTTACTTAAAAATTGCGGTGGCTGGATGTATGGTTCAGCAACCAGGCATATTAAAAAGACTGCAGAGACGAGCTTCACACATTGATATCTGGACAGGAACCTTTGATCATCATAAATTTGAAGAATTATTACATGCGGCTAACGAGGGACAAAAAATAGCTCTAGTCTCGAGTGATGCGTCTGATACAGCCGAAGTGGTTCCTTTAGCTGAAAAGGGAAAACTTAAGGTAAATGTAAATATTATGTATGGGTGTGACAACTATTGTGCGTATTGTATTGTTCCTTATGTGAGAGGAAGCGAACGTAGCCGGCCAAAAGATACTATTCTTAAAGAAATAAGAACCCTTGTTCTGAATGGGTGTCAAGAAGTAACTCTTCTCGGACAAAATGTCAATTCTTATGGAAAAAAAGATAAATTTCCTTACGATTTTTCTGATCTCTTAAAAGAAATTGATACTATCGAGGGGCTATCCCGAATTCGTTTTATGACGTCCCACCCTAAAGATTTAAATGATAAACTTATTGCAACTGTTGCTGAAGGAAAACATATTTGCGAACACTTTCATTTCCCGTTTCAAGCTGGAAGTAATAGGATTTTACATGCTATGAACAGAGATTATACTCGAGAATATTATTTGGAAAGAGCATCTCGAATCTTAAAGGAGGTTCCAGAAGCTAGAATTACTACAGATATTATTGTTGGCTTTCCGGGGGAGACTGAGGAAGATTTTGAAATGACTTTAGATTTAGTCCGAACTGTACCCTTCTCCCAAGCATATACTTTCATGTTTTCTAAAAGATCTGGGACAGTAGCAGCTCGGTTACCCGAGCAAGTCCCCCTTGAAATAAAAAAACATCGTTTACAAAAACTGATAGAATTACAAAATGCAAAAAGTCTCGCTTGGAGACAAAAAATGCTTAACAAGTATTACGAGATCCTTGTGGAAGGACCTAGCAAAACGAATCTCGAGCAGATATCGGGCAGAACACGAGGCAATGAAGTGGTCGTTGTTAAGGGCAGCGAGGATTTAACGGACACTTTAGTTAATGTTAAGATTGTATCTGCTAATTCTTGGACACTTTTTGGAATATTAGACTAAGGTTTTAATTATCTTGAAGGAATAACATGTGATTTGTAGAATTTTCTATAGTGAAGGGTGAAAGTAGAAATTTAAATGAGATAGAAATGTTTTCAATTAGGAGGTACAAAAAATGAACTCTGCGATTTATATTAAGGCCTGTGAACTGGCTCAGGCGATCGCCCAAAGTACTGAAGCCAGTGAACTCAGAAAGGCTGAGCAACAAATCCGCCAAGATAAGATAGCTAGTAACTTAACCGAACGATGGAAAAAGGTTTATGAACGGATTACTGAGCTTCAAAATAGTGGTCAACCACTTACCGAAAAGGATGAACGTTCTATCGAATTTATCGAAGCCAAAGTAGAAAATCACCCTTTAATCCTTGAATTTATTGATGCTCACCAAAGATTCACAGAGATGTTAGAGGAGATTAATAGTATCCTTACAGGTGCCTTGACTTTTGATACTAACGAAGATATTGATTCTTGTCTCAGTTGTCCTTCTCAAGGAAAGTGTGCTATTGATTCTGAAAACTGTAGTCCTAAGAATTGAACTAACGACCTAAACAGATATCATGTAGAGGAAAGTATTTTTATTTGCTTCGTAAATATCGTGCTTTAACCGAAATGTCGTTGACCAATAATCTTTCAGTGTGACACTCTGCTTTTCTTCTAACTACTTTTAAACTATATGTCCAGAATCATACGGAGCTCTTTGCTCTTTCTTTTTTAACAGAAATTTAAGTCTTATATTAGGGGATAAAGATGACTACACCAATGTTACAACAATACCAAGAAATAAAAAATAGAGCTTCAGACGCTATTGTGTTCTTTAGACTCGGCGATTTTTATGAAATGTTTGGACGGGATGCCGAAGTTGCGGCACCTATTTTGGAAATAGCACTCACTGCTCGAGATGCAGGAAAAGGTAAAAAAATAGCTATGTGCGGAGTTCCTTATCACTCTGTAGATAGTTATTTACCAAAACTCGTCTCAGCCGGTTATAAGGTTGCAATCTGTGAACAAATTGAAGATCCCCAAGCATCAAAAGGTATCGTAAAAAGGGATATAGTCCGTATCGTTACTCCTGGAACGCTGGATATTATCAGTACTGAAACAAAAAATAATTTTCTGGCTTGTGCTTATAAAGACAAAGAATGGGGTTTAGCTTATATAGATATTACCACAGGGGTATTTAGTATTATCCAAACTCCGTCGCTTCAGACCCTCCAAGCAGAGTTGAACCGGATCGCTCCATCCGAGCTAATTCTTTCTGAAGATCTCACCTTTAATAATCTGTTTGCCGAATATTACATAAGCAATGTAGATAAGAATTGGTTTAGAAGAACGAAAGAACTTAGTAGTAAATTTAACGAGCAAACAGACCTTCTTCAGCAGATGCCGGTAGCTGAAAAGGCAGCTGCTGGACTTTGGCAGTATATTATTCACAATATTCCTAACTCCGAACAAAATCATATCCTTAAGATTTCAACTTATCAACAGAATGCCACTATGCTCCTAGATAAATGGACAAGAAAAAATCTCGAATTAATTGAATCTATTAGAACTAATGATGATAAAGGAACGCTTTTTTCAATTCTTAATCTGACTAAAACAGCGTTTGGAGCTCGTCTCTTAAGAAGCTGGATTCAGCAACCATTAGTTAATTCCCAAAGAATCGAAGAGCGTTTAGATACTGTTGAGGAATTAACTAATAATACCTTTCTTCGACGGGATCTGCAAAAAGCATTAGAAGCCGTTTATGATTTGGAACGGCTTCTAGGAAAGTTATCCTTAGGAAAAGCTAATGCTAAGGATATGCTAGCCTTGGCATCTACGCTCTCTTGTCTACCAAAAGTAAGGAACATTATTATTGAGAATAGCTCTATGAAATTAGCAGAATATATAGATTCGCTTGCTTGTTTAGATGAACTTGCTGTAGAGCTAAATAATGCAATGAATCCTGATGCTCCTTATTCTCTAAGAGAAGGGGGGATAATTAAAAGTGGCTACTCTTCTGAAGTTGATAATTTGCGTTCTATTTCTTCCGGAGGTAAGGAATGGATAGCACAACTAGAAAATCGAGAAAGAGAACGAACCAAGATCCGATCTTTAAAAATTGGTTTTAACAAAGTATTTGGGTATTTTATAGAAGTTACTAATGCCAATGCTCATCTTGTTCCTGAAGATTACCAACGAAAACAAACCCTTGTCAATGCCGAAAGGTTCATAACTCCGGAGTTAAAGGAATATGAAGAGAGAGTTTTGACCGCTCAGGATAGGTTAGTAACTTTAGAATATGAACTCTTTATAGATCTCCGGACCAAAGTGCTTACCTACTCTTTAGAAATACTAAATGCTTCCCAGTCCCTTGCTGAGATTGATGTTTTTGTCTCTCTGGCTGAAACAGCAATTCGGTATAATTATAATAAACCCGAGATAAGGTCAGATGGAATAATAAATATTATTGAGGGAAGGCATCCTGTTGTTGAAAGGATAGCGAATAATTTCGTGCCAAATGATACTTATCTTACGAAAAATAAACATCTGGCTTTGATCACAGGTCCTAACATGGCTGGAAAATCTACTTATATGAGGCAAGTTGCCTTAATCGTACTCATGGCTCAGATAGGTTCTTTTGTTCCGGCCCAAAAAGCCTCAATATCCCTAGTAGATTGCATTTATACTAGAGTAGGGGCTGCCGATAATCTTGTTGCAGGTCAAAGTACTTTTATGGTCGAGATGAATGAAGTGTCCTATATTCTTAAAAACGCTACAAATGATAGTCTCATAATTCTAGATGAAGTCGGAAGAGGAACAGCAACATTTGACGGGCTTAGCTTAGCCTGGGCAATTGTCGAGTATCTAATCGAAAAAGAGGGAGTACAAGCAAAAACCCTCTTTGCGACTCATTATCATGAGTTAACTGAATTGGAAGAACGCTATCCGGAGGTGTTTAACCTTCATATTGCTGTGAAAGAACAAGGAGAAGAAGTAATATTTTTACATAAAATACTTCCTGGTAAGGCTGATAGAAGTTATGGGCTTCATGTAGCCAAGATTGCTGGTCTTCCCTTACCCTTAATAAGAAGAGCGGCAGTAATCCTGGGAGAACTCGAAAACTCCCCGTCTCAGCGAAAGACTGTCAAAGCCGTTGATTCTAACTTACTACAACCAACCTTGTTTGATATACCATCAACCCATCCACTACTTAAAGAAATAGAAGAACTGGATATTGATAACCTTTCACCTCGTCAAGCACTGGATTACTTGTATGATCTTATCAACAGGATTCATTCTTCTCAAATAATTTGAGATAAAATTTTTCTTTTTTGGGGGGAATAATTATGAGGAATATAATAGGGATTGATGTTGGCGGCACGTTTACCGATGCTGTCTTAATTAGTGGTGCCCAAGTAATTAAGAAGGGAAAAATCCCAACAGAGCAAGATAATCTCTTGATTACAATCTTAAATGCTTTAGATTTTCTTTATTTATCCGATCTTAAAACTATAGATCAAATTACTGTAAGTACCACTTTAATTACAAATGCCATTCTGCAAAAACGTTTACCCAAGGTAGAACTTATTCTCTTCCCAGGTTCGGGGATGAAACTATCTTCTTTGCCTTGGCCGGCTCAATACCAAACTTTTTCTGGGGAGTTAGATTACCGGGGAAGAAAAGTTATTTCTCCGAATAAGAACGAGTGGCGGCAATTAGCTAAAGACCTACAGCACAATTCTCCTAAGCCACTTGTAGCTATTATTAGTAAATTTTCCCATAGAAATAATGTTTTTGAAAAACAACTAGCTGCTTACCTAGAAAAAGAAATTCCTGATATCTCTATTGCCTTAGGAAGTGAATGGGGACAATCTAATTTCTATCGCAGAAGCTTAACTACTTACCTTAATTTAGCAAGTACGGGCTTAGCATCTGATTTTGCACTTAAATTGAAAAAGGCTGTTTTAGAAAGGGGAAGCAAGGCTCCTATACGGGTGCTCAAAGCTGATGGAGGAGTATTACCCCTAGAGAAAATTAGACCTGTAGAATCAATCTATTCTGGACCAGCGGCCAGTGTCCTTGGAGCACTGGCTCAAAATAATCCTAAAGAATCATATATTGTCGTTGATGTAGGTGGGACAACTACCGATATAGGTTTAGTACTCTCGGGTTCTCCTTTAATCAGTTCTCATGGTGCCCAAATAGGCCCCTTCTTAACAAATATTCGTTCCCTAGCGGTACGGTCTATATCGGTCGGCGGAGATTCAGCAGTCATTTTAAATAATGAAAAAGTTATTCTAGCTAGTTACCGTTTGGGACCTGCTTATTGCCTAGGAGGGAATAACGCCACTCCGACAGATGCTATGTGCTACCTTGATCTGATTAATTACGGAAGTTACACTAAATCCGAAGAAGCCTTAGCTAATCTTTTACCTGAAAATAAGCAAGAAAAACGATTTATAAAGCAAATAGCGGAGTTAATTCTCAATAATATGGCGGAACAAATCGGTACAGCTATTGAACAATTACTTTTGGAATGGAAAACTGAACCCGCTTATAAGGTTTGGGAAGTTTTGCACCAAAAGGAGAATTATAAATTCTATATTCAACTAAGTGGGGGAGGGGCTTCAGGTATTGCTTCAGCTTTAGAACAAAGGATGCAAACAAAAACTATCTTAACAGATTCATCTGCCGTCTCTAACGCTATCGGAGCCGCCATGGCTAAACCTACGTTTTCTTGGACCTTAAATCTTGATACTTATCTTTCTCGTTATAGAATCGAAGAAACTGGGGAACAGGGGGAGTGGAATGGTTCAAAAAAACCTCATGGAGAAGTTGAATTATTCTTAAAAGAATTAGCCCAGGATCAGGCAGAAAAAATGGGAATAGAGGCTAGTACCTTACAAAAAGAGCCTTTTGACTATTTCCCTTTAGTAGAAGGTTATCAGACTGTAGGACAGATAATCAGAGGTGCTATTCATGTAAAACCAGGAGTAACAGGGAGGATTAAGGGATGAAGAAAACTGGGATAATATTTTTCCCCGCTTTTGATTGGTCACTTGGCGAGTCTCACCCCGAGAGGGAAGAACGCCTTCTCTATACTCAGGAACAGATTTTCGAAGAGGGAGTCATGGATCTTCCCCAAATTAAACAATACTCTCCAAATGTTGCTGATCTTTTTGAGGTCTTGAGGACTCAGGCCATATTTCCGAGCCCCGAAGAGCACAATCTTGATGCTCATCTCATTGCCGTCGGTAGTTCTTTAATTCTAGGAAAAGCTATAATGGCTAAAGAGATTGATAATGGATTCTCCCTTGTTCGTCCGCCTGGTCATCATTCAGGTGCAACGGTCTGGGGCAATCGCGGTTTTTGTACACTTAATAACGAAGCCATTCTAGTTAATCACCTCAGAGCTAATTACGGTATCAAAAGAATTGCAATTATAGATACCGATGTCCACCATGGTGATGGTACGCAAGATATTTTCTACTATGATCCTAATGTTCTTTGTATTTCCATCCACCAAGATGGAAGAACACTTTATCCTGGTACGGGATTCATTGATGAAAAGGGTGGACCAAATGCTTGGGATACTATTCTTAACATCCCTCTTGCTCCAGGCGTTGGAGATGAAAGTATCTTATATACTATAGAAAACTGGGTATTACCTAAAGTTGAACAATTTAAGCCAGACCTCATTATTAATTCAGCAGGCCAAGACAACCATTTTACTGACCCCTTGGCATCTATGAATGTTTCCGCCCAAGGCTATGGTAAAATTACTGAATTAATTAAACCCGACCTTGCGGTTCTCGAAGGAGGTTATTCTATTCAGGGTGCTTTACCCTATATCAATTTGGCTATTTTGCTTTCTTTAGCAGGAGAAGATTATTCGGGGATTATCGAACCTCAAAAACCCCAACGTCAGGAAATAGGCGGACAAGCTTTCCGCTCTTTTCTAAGTAATATAAAAAGGCAACATGACAATATAAAGCCCAGTTGGGTTATCAAAAAAGACCAATCTCTCCCAGCAGGTGATTGGATTCATTTAGAAAGAAACATTTTTTACGATACTGATTACTTTAATGAACATCGTAAGGATTACATCCGCAAATGTAATCACTGTGGGGGAACAGTCCTAGTCATTTCTGAGAGATTGCCGACTTTTCTCAAAGCAGCCTTAGTTAGGATACCATTTGAAGCTTGTGATGTTTGCGAACAATCCGGTTATGATTTAGTTGAACTCTATAAGAAGACTGAGAAGACAGTATTGCTTCAAAATCAGCTTAAGAACGAAGTTCATTTTTGGAAAGACAGTAGGGAAGTGAGACTATTTGAACCAAAAAATCAAACTACTTGATCAACATTCTATTAATCAAATTGCCGCAGGTGAAGTAGTAGAGAGACCACTCTCTGTCGTCAAAGAATTGATTGAGAATTCCTTAGATGCTGCGGCTAAAAAGATAGATATCAGAGTTGAAGGGGGTGGCACTTCTTTAATTACAGTTAAGGATGATGGGTATGGGATAGCACCTGACGACCTTCGTCTGGCAATCTTACCCCACGCTACTAGTAAAATAAATTCTATATTTGACTTAGATAACCTTGAATCGCTTGGATTCAGGGGAGAAGCCCTGCCAAGTATTGCTTCTGTTTCTAAACTAAGCATCCTTTCCCGAACTTCTAAAGAAGTAGCGGGATATGAAATTAAGGTGGAAGGTGGAGTTTTCATCTCTGGAACAGAGACAGGCTCTCCTTACGGAACGACAGTAACGGTAAAGGATCTTTTTTTCAATACACCTGCTCGTCGTAAATTCTTACGTTCTAACAGTACGGAATTTGGTTTAGTATCTGATATGATAAGTAGATTGGCTCTCGCTAGGCCTGATGTATCTTTTAATCTCCGCCACCCAGATAACCTCGTCTTGAATACTCCAGGAAAAGGCAATCTCCTAGAAACAATTGCTGCTATCCTAGGAAACAATACTGCCCGCCAAATGGTTCCTGTCTCCTATCAGAATGGAGATTTGAAAGTGAATGGTTATATTAGCAAACCAGATCTAGTAAGATCTTCCATAAACGGGGTTACTTTTCTTGTTAATGGTAGGGTCATCCGTTCACAGTTATTAAATCAAGCCTTAAAAGAAGGTTATCACACTTTAGTTCACTCGGGAACATACCCTATTTCCGTATTAACCATAACAATGCCCCCCTCTAATTATGATGTCAATGTTCATCCGGCGAAGTTAGAAATAAAATTTAAAAATGAAAAGGAAATGGCTGAGAGGATAACCAATATCATCAGGAGTGCTTTATTAGCTGATAAACCTATAAGAAATATTTCCCTAACCTCAAAGGGAAACCTTCCTCCGATTCCCAAAGATATTAAGACTTCTTCCAATAATGATTGGAGTCAGATTAAAATTCTATATAAACCTTTCACCCAATCGAATAAGAAACAAAATATCACTCTAGGGAGAGTTAATAAACAAGGAGAAACTATCGCAGAACCCAACGCTATATCAAGTTACACCGAACCGGTTGGCCAAAGATCTACAGTACTATTTCAGGAATTAAGGGCTCTTGGACAGTTATTCAATACCTACATTATATCCACAGATGAAAAAAGTCTTTATTTTATTGATCAACATGCTGCCCATGAGCGGATTAGGTATGATAAACTAAACCAACAGCTAAAACAAAATAAGATGTCCAGTCAATTACTTTTAGTTCCTGAAACTGTTGAGCTAACGATTCAAGAAGAAAACATTCTTTTTGAATATTTTGCTAAATTACATGAAATGGGCTTTATTATTGAACATTTTGGGGATAGATCGTATTTCTTAAGGGGCGTACCAATCTTACACAATCTCGAAAATCCTGGGAAGTTATTTAGAATGTTCTTGGATGGGATTCTAACTAACCCTATTCCACCCACGCCGGAGAAAATCCTGGAAGAATGGATATTTATGCTTGCTTGTCGATCAGCAATCAAAAGCAATGAAAGATTATCTATTCAGGAAATGGACGAACTTATTCAAAAATTGGGGAATTGTCATAACCCATTTTCATGTCCTCATGGCAGACCAACAATTATTGAAATTCCTAAACAAGAACTTGATAAACGATTTGATAGGTAGTTAATTTTATAATTAACAACAAATAATAACAAGTTTTTATATGCAGAAAAAAACATAATTGAGCGGTAATCAAATGGATAATAGACCGTTTAACATGATACTGCTAGCTTGGGGCCAGATAGACCAGAACTGACTAAGAGGTAAGGGATTTTGACCCCGACCACACTCGACCGTAAACCCCGGTCTTCGCCACCTATAGATAAACCAATCTTTAAAACCAGCGTCACTGACTACATAGCGCACAGCTTTATAACCACTTACCTTTTGGAATTTTTCGATGATTGACTGAGATTCCGGAGGCTCTAATCCTTCATATCCCCAATATATTTCCTCACCTTGGGTATGAAAAGCAATTACAACCTGAAAATCATTTTCTTCAGTAAAATCAGCCATTGCTTTAGCTTCAGGTTCTGATAAGGGGGAAGGACCAGGATAATTTAATGGTGCCTGTCCATTGGTTTCTCGTCTGTTGTATTCCCTTTCCCAATGAGCCGGGAATTGATCGTTTAAGTCTACACCTCTGATATTTGCTTTCCAATTTTGAAAGTTTGTCGATCCTTTATTCGCTTGCAGAACTTCTCTGTAGAAGGGATTATCGGCGGTAAATCCATTTTGAACAAGATCAACTCCATCGGGATTAACCATCGGGACAATCCACAAAGATTTGTTCCTAAAAAGCTCAGGAATATATATGCCATCCATACTGCTGTCATTACGGTTAGCCTCAAGGTATTTCTCGATAAATACCATTAGCAAAAGTGTAGTAATCCATTCATTGGCATGTATAGAGCCATTATAGTGGAGCTGATTAGGACCTGTTCCTAATCTTACCGCCGGAATAGAACGTCCCAAGACACTTTGGCCGATATTGATACTTTCCAGTTCAGGATAATAATACCTTAAAGCTTCAAGATCCTTCAGCATATTTTTATGACAATAGCCAGTATGTACCTTTATGATACTAGTTTGCTTCATTGATATCTATCCTTCTTTCCTTTTCGAAAATATGGTTTTCCTAATCCTATTTAGTTAACACTATTAATATCTTATTCAAAGGAATTAAAATATGTTATCAAATATTAATGACCAAATTACATTAGCCTACAAGCTCTCCAAGAATAGCCAGAGCAAAATAATCGATGTAATTTCTAAAAAATATGGGTTTAACCTTATACCCGCTGAAAAATTGTCAGTAGATAAGAACCTCCCTCTAATAAGAATTACTAAAAACCATCTTTACTTAGAATATAAGGACCATACCTTTTTTTTTCATCCTAGCATATCTCTTTTGAGGATGATTAATATTAAACGAGGAATAAAGGATCGTTTTCTGGAAGCAGTAGGCCTCGTTGAGGGAGATAGCCTTCTTGATGCTACTATGGGATTGGCTTCAGATGCGTTGATAGCATCTTGGGCTGTAGGGGCAAGAGGGAAAGTTATCGCCATAGAGTATTCGCCTCTCGTATTTATGTTAGTTAAAGAAGGTCTGGAAAGGTTAGAAAAAATAATACCTTCGAAAGTTAAGAATGCTGAAAAGCAAGAAGCTTGGTTAGAATTAGCTAAAGCTTCTTCCCTAATTAGACCGATATGTGCTGATCACCAAAGTGTAATTAATGGATTATCCGATTCTTCAATAGATGTCATCTATTTTGATCCTATGTTTAGAAATACCATAGCAAGTTCCTCCTCTATCAAACCACTTAAAGAATGGTCTTATCCTGAACCATTAAGAATCGAAACGATTAGACAAGCTTGTAAGGTAGCCAGAAAAAGAGTTGTTCTCAAAGAAAGAAGAAATGGAGGAGAATTCGAAAGATTGGGGTTTAAGCTTTTAGATGGAAGTAGATACAATCCTATAGGGTTTGGAATAATAAATCTAACTGGGACAAGGGGGTATACTTCTTGCAACCGTTAATCATAATTATTGGCCCAACAGCTGTAGGCAAGAGTGCCTTGGCTGTAGAATTAGCCCTAAAACTTAATGGAGAAATTATTTCCGGAGATTCAGTACAAGTTTACAAAAAGCTTGATATTGGTTCGGCAAAACCAACTGCAGCTGAACAAAAAGGAGTTCCACACCATCTTATAGATTTTCTAGATCTGACTGAAGTCTTTACTGTTGCTCGTTTTCAATCTCTTGCCCGGGAACTCGTAACCGCTATCAAATCAAGAGGTAAAGTCCCCATCGTTGTTGGTGGCACCGGATTATATATCCGTTCGATCCTAGATGACTTTACCTTTCCCGAGGAAGGTTCGGATATTATCAAGACAAAATGGCTCAATTACGTTAGAAATCATGGCAATAAAGAATTATATAAAATATTAATGAAATACGACCCAGTCTCTGCCGAAAAACTTCACTCCAATGATACTACAAGGATAATAAGAGCTTTAGAAGTTTTCGAAATCACCGGTAAGACTTTATCAGAGCAGCGTTCATATGGCGAAAAAAACTACTCAACCTTAGATGAATCTGTCGTTTATATAGGATTAAATGCTCCAAGAGAAGTTATTTATCAACGTATTAATGAGCGTTGCCTAGAGATGGTAAGATGTGGTATTATTGACGAAGTTGCTGACTTATTGCGTGAAGGCTACTCTCCAAAGCTTAAATCCCTTCAAAGTATTGGTTATAGACATGTTCTGTATTATCTTAAGGGTATGGTAACGATGGATGAGATGCTTCGTTTATTTAAGAGAGACACTCGGAGATTTGCTAAAAGGCAATTAACTTGGTTTAGGAGGGATCCCAGAATAAGATGGTATGATATATTGAATAGTTCAATAAGCAGTATTCAAAATGATATTATCGATATTATCGATACTTGCGGAGACTTTCAAACTCGTGTACAATTATATAATAATATAAATAAATGGTGATGGAGGTAAATATATGAACAAATCACCTATAAACCTGCAGGATCTCTTTTTAAACCAAATCCGTAAGGAAAGCATACCGGTTACTATCTATTTAGTAAATGGGTTTCAACTTAAAGGTTTAGTTAAAGGTTTTGATAACTTTACAGTAATTATAGAATTTGAAGGCAAACAACAGATGGTCTATAAACATGCTATTTCTACGATAATGCCTTTAAGACAAATAAATCTAAATGCTGGGTCTGTTGATGCTGGCGACTAATTCTGAGTGATTTTTATAGTCTTTTTATTTACAGCTGGTCAGGGTTACTTTTTACCATGGCCAGTTTTTACGTATAGGATAATCGAGACATCCTCAACATCCTCGTCTGAGTACCTATGACAACTTTTTTGGGGACACTTTTTTAAGATTACAGCGTATAGTATAAAATGACGGGGGTGTTTCGGGGGTGTTTAATTTATGTCCATTAAAATTTCATTTAGGAATAATTTGCCTCCATTAATACGCAGATCACTACCGAGTGCTGAGAATCAATATTTTAAAAGCATTACTAAACCTTTACAGAAGAAAGAATCAGCTTCCCAGAACAATTACAATCCTAGACAAAAAGTAGAAGAGATTCTTAAAGAAATGAATGACATGGTAGGCTTAAAGATGGTAAAAAAATTTATCATTGAATTACAGGCCTTTGTAGAAATTCAAAAGAAACGTGAAAAAGAAAACCTGGTCACGGAGCCCTTAGTCCTACATATGATTTTTAGCGGAAATCCGGGTTCTGGCAAGACAACGGTAGCTAGATTGATAGGTAAATTATTTAAAGAAATGGGAGTATTACAAAAGGGTCATATCATTGAATGTGAAAGAGCAGACCTAGTCGGTGAATATATCGGGCATACGGCTAATAAAACTAGGGAGATGGTAAAAAAGGCTCTCGGCGGAGTATTGTTTATTGACGAAGCCTATTCTTTGGCTAGGGGAGGGGAAAAGGACTTTGGCAAAGAAGCTATTGACTCCTTAGTCAAAGCAATGGAAGATCATAAAGAGAACCTGATATTAATCCTGGCAGGATATAGAATTGAAATGGATAACTTTATCCAGACTAATCCCGGTCTAAAATCTCGTTTCCCAATACATATTAGTTTTCCAGATTACTCGATTGATGAGTTAATGGCTATCGGTGAATTAATGCTCACCAAACGACAATACGAATTTTCACCAGAATCTAAAATAGCTTTTAAAAAAATGTTCCTAAACATGGGTTCATTCCACCCCTATTCAGGTAATGCCCGGATGGTAAGGAATATCATCGAGAAAACAATACGCAAGCAGGCAGTAAGACTGTATAGTGAACCAAATCCATCCCGTGAAGATTTGATACGCATAGAAGCCGTTGATTTATGTAACGATGATATCTAGAATGATATCTGGAATAATATCTAGAAAGATTCCTTATAGCTATATATAATATTTATATGGAGGATTTAGCCTTGCATTATTCAAAATTACCCACCATAATAAGCGAAGCCTTAGTTTATGCTGAAAAAGTATTAGAGAAGCAGAATCAGGTGATAAACCAGATTGCCGAAAAGAATCATCAAAAAGTGTTAAAAGCTTTTCAAGATGCAAAGGTTTCAACCTATCATCTAACTGGAACCACCGGATACGGAATGGGGGATTCCGGCAGGGATACTCTTGATAAGGTTACGGCCACAATCATGGGGACTGAAAAAGCTATTATCAGGCATCAATTTGTATCGGGAACTCATGCCATAGCTTCAGCCTTATTTGGAGTACTAAGACCAGGCGATCATTTTATTTCGGTTTCGGGCCTACCCTATGACACCTTACAGCAAGTAATAGGGATGAACGAGCAACTCCCAGGAAGTTTAGCAGATCTAGGGGTCACTTTTGATATCCTGCCTTTAGACCATGAGAATAGAATTCAATGTAGACTATTAGATCAATTGGTTACTTCTAAGACAAAATTATTTATTCTCCAACGTTCCAAAGGATATGAATGGAGAAATTCCCTTAGGATTTCTCAGATAGAAGAATTCGTAAAATATGCTAAAAGCAACTATCCCGGGATTGATATTTTTGTAGATAATTGTTACGGAGAACTCGTGGAACATAAAGAGCCAGGACATGTTGGTGTTGATTTATTAGCCGGCTCTTTAATAAAAAACTTAGGTGGAACTCTGGCTCCAACTGGAGGATATATTGCAGGAAGAGCGGATTTAGTACAAAAGGCTGCCAACAGATTTACTGCCCCGGGTATCAGCTCCGACATAGGAGCGACGTTAGATAATCTGAGACTATTGTACCAAGGATTGTTTTTTAGTCCCTTAACTGTAAGCGAAGCTTTGAAGGGTGCTGTTTTTTCTGCAGCTTTTTGGCAGAAGCTTGGCTTTGAGGTTCATCCTGAACCACAGGATCAGAGGACAGATATTATCCAAGCCGTTAAACTAAAATCAAAAGAAAAGATGATAGCTTTTTGCCAAGGACTGCAGAATGGTTCACCTATTGATTCCCATGTCTTGCCTCTTCCTTCAGAAATGCCAGGTTATATCGATGAAGTTATAATGGCAGGTGGGACATTTATCCAAGGAGCAACTAGCGAATTTTCGGCAGATGGGCCTTTAAGGGAGCCTTACGCCGTTTATATGCAGGGAGCAATTTCTCATATCTATGTGAAAAATGCCAATATTTATGCTGCTCTCAAACTTAAGGAGAAGGATCTGCTATAAATAGATGCAAGTAAGGATGTTCTAAATTTGAGTTCGAGGAGTAAATCAAAATTTTTAATTGAATTGTTAGAAGTTATAATTATAGTTTTTGCTCTATCTTGGTTTTCTAAGACCTTTATCTTTGGTTTTGCCCAGATGCCAGATGACAGCATGCTTCCCACGCTTGGGGTAAATAACCACATACTTGTAGATAAGTGCTTTTATAAAAACACTCGAACATTAAAAAGAGGGGATATAGTTGTATTCCTTACTGATAACAACCAGAATGAAAATATTAAAAGGCTAATCGGACTTGCAGGAGATAAGATAGAGATTAGAAATGGTTTTACCTATGTCAATGATAAACCTCTTTATGAACCATATGCCCATATTCCTATTACTAACCAATTTAAGCCTATAATTGTACCAGATGATCACATCTTTGTACTTAACGATAACAGAACCGCAAAAGATGATTCTAGGCTAACAGGCAGTATCCCTAAAGAGAATCTTGTTGGTAAAGCAGTGCTTTGTTATTGGCCTTGGCCCAGAATAAAAAGCTTATAAATATGAGAATTAAATTAACAATTTTAAAAATACTTTTTGAATTTAAATTTTATTTATGGTTTGAATAGAATATATATAATTAACCTAGGAAAGGGAGAACCAGAAAAATGAAAGAAAAGATTAAAGTGTTAGTTATTTTTGGTGGTCAATCAGGAGAGCATGAAGTATCAGTTATATCTGCTGATTCAGTAATTAAAGCCCTAAATATAGAAAAATATGAAGTCCATACCATAGGAATTACTAAAGAAGGCCTCTGGTATTGGGGGGTAAAACCAGAAGAGTGGAAAGAACAAAAAGACCAAATATTGCCTCATCATAAACAAGTGACTCTAGTTCTTAATCCTCAAGATCCAAAATTTATGACCGTGGACGGAAGCAACCTACCTGATAATGGGAAATGTGATATTATTTTTCCTGTAATGCATGGTCCTAAAGGGGAAGACGGGACTATCCAAGGACTTTTCGAAATGGCCGGATTACCCTATGTAGGCTCAGGAGTATTAGGTTCATCTCTCGGAATGGATAAAGATAAAATGAAGGCCGTCTTTAAAGAAGCAGGCCTTCCGATTGTACCTCATTTGACAATCTTGCGGAATGAACTTTCTATAAACCTAAAAGAGATAGTTGAAAATATTGCCATATACATTGGTTACCCTTGTTTTATTAAACCAGCCAATCTAGGATCAAGTGTTGGTATCTCCAAAGCAGAAAACCAAGAGCAATTAATTATGGCCTTAGAATATGCGGCTAAATTTGATCGTAAAATTGTCATAGAAAAAGGAGTAAAAGCTAGAGAAATTGAGTTAAGTGTCCTCGGAAATGATCTTACTAAAGCTTCCGTTCCCGGCGAAATCGTTCCGAGTAAAGAATTCTATGATTATGATGCTAAATACATCGACACTGGTTCAAAACTTATTATCCCAGCCAAATTAAATAATATCGTCAGTAAACAGCTCCAAGATTACGCCAAGAAAGCTTTCTCTGCTGTTGGGGCGTCGGGGCTGGGAAGAGTGGACTTCTTTGTTACAGAAGATGAGAGAGTCTTTGTTAATGAAATTAACACCATGCCAGGTTTCACACAGATATCAATGTATCCCAAGCTTTGGGAAGCCAGCGGTTTAGCATATCCTGCTCTACTAGATGAGTTGATTAAACTTGGCTTTGAAAAATTCAAGGATGATAGCAACAGGAGACTTTCTTAAAAAATTATACTATCGTCCTGAATACACCGATTACTTTACCTAGTATTGATGCATTATGTGTATAGATTGGATCCATATATTGATTCTCGGGTTGAAGTCTAATCAAATTATCCTCCTTATAAAACCGTTTGACCGTCGCTTCATCTTCTAGTAATGCAACCACAATATCTCCATTATTAGCTGTTTGTTGCTGTCTAACAAGTATTAAATCAGCATCCAAGATTCCGGCTTCAATCATACTTTCACCATGAACTTTTAACATGAAAACCGAATCAGACTTTACCATTTCGTAAGGAACAGGAAAGGAGTCTTCAATGTTCTCCATAGCTAAGATAGGTTCTCCTGCCGTAACCTGACCAACTACCGGTACATGGATAATCTTCCTAGAACTATACTCGCTGGAAGAATCTAGAACTTCGATAGCTCTAGGCTTAGTGGGATCTCGTCTGATATATCCTTTTTCTTCAAGAATAGTCAAGTGGTTATGGACAGTGGAACTGGATGCTAAACCAACAGATTTACCGATTTCTCTGACAGATGGGGGATAGCCCTTTAGAGCTATCTCCTTTTTAATTTTATCTAATATTGCTAACTGGCGTGATGAAAGATCAGAAGTCATTATATCCCTCCTGAGATATAGTAATTAATTAAAATTGTAACATATATTTGGTAAAAAGCAAACTTATGTTCGATTAATTATTGACACGAACAATTGTTCGTCTTATAATGAATATATTATCAGAACATACGTTTGTAAGGAGGGATAATTATGATTGTTTATCTCAGAGCCACCATCAGGAAGGGACATTTAAAACTAATTATAGCAGGATTAGCCTTAATGTTTCTAGCACTTCACTTCTTATCTTTGATTATCTTCCCTAACTCTATCCAACCTATTGATTTTACCTATGAGCAAATTACAGTACAAAAAGGGGATACCTTATGGGGACTAGCAGCCAAGACTAATAGTGATATAGATACAAATGCCTTGGTGAGTAGAACCATGAGGTATAATAATTTAAGGAGTACGTACATTCAGCCAGGACAAGTGATCTATGTAGCGGTGAAATTATAAAAAAATTATACTTGAAGTTCATTGAGGCATTAATTTCATTAGTCTTAGGTAATATGTAGAACAATCCTCATATATAATCAATATGGGGGTCGTTGTTCATGAATACTAGATTATACAATTTAGGTAAACTACGCCAATCGATTCTTGTTATTATGTCTATACTCCTAATATCAACAATAATTTGGAAGCTATTTATCACCAAAAATAAGATTATTGCCAAAGACTATCTTTTGCTGGCTTCCATTTCCCCAGATATAATAATAGCATTTCAACAAAACAAGCCAGAATTATGGAAAGATTATGTGACCGTAATCACAGCGGGTCAAAACCTAACCGTCGAAAGTAAAGAGAATTTATTGAATACCATTCTAATTCAATTAGATAGGGGCATCGACTTCCAAGAATTGAACTGGTACGGTATAGATAAAAATATTAGAAAATCAGCTCAGTACTACCGAACGCTTTTCGATAAATATTCTGTATATACTCCTGGAAAATACTTATTTCCGTTAGCACAAACATGTTACTATATCGATACATATGGAGCAGATAGGGAAGGGGGCCTACGCTCCCATCAAGGCACAGATCTATTTGACAAGAAAGGCACACCGATATTTAGTGTCTGCCAAGGTACAGTTGAAAAGCTTGGTTGGAATAGGCTTGGCGGCGAGAGAGTAGGGGTCAGAGGTAAGGACGGTAACTATTATTATTATGCTCACCTTGAGACTATCAATCAAGATTTATTTATCAGTAAGGAGATAAATAAAGGTGAATTAATCGGAACTATGGGAAACACAGGTGATGCTATCACAACACCTGTTCATTTACATTTCGGAATAGAACTCCTGAATGGTGAATGGCTTAATCCATATCCCTTACTAAAAGTGTGGGAGTATCAAAGATTTGACATCACTGCAAAAAATGAATGGTGTTATTTCGGCTTAATAGAAAAAACTATTTGAAAGCCTATTTTTTAACAGCAGTAATATCTTTATAATTGGGTCCTATAATAAATATTATGTAAAGTGAAAGGCTTAATAAGAAATATCTTTGAGAAATACTATATACTAATATGGCAATTATTACGTTTATCTATTCAACCAATGATCTGCACGATCTGAAAATCTTCTGGCTAATAATAGACTTCTAAGGCCTTATCCTATTTACTAATTGCTATCCAATATCACTAGGATATATTTTATCCATAATCTATCGAATCTAAGCTTCTACAACCTTGGAGCGAAATTAAAATATGAGCCTATCAAATACCAGGCTCATATTTGCATTCTAAGGCATTAAAATTTAGTGACTAAGGTGTTAGTACCTTAAATATATTTAGGCGTAATTCCCTAGCGAATATTCACGTGATTTTCAGGGTGTATTTAGGGGATGCTGAATAGCCGCATGAGTTTTAATTTATAGCAGGTCTAGACTGTTTAAACAAACCATGAATCCTTC
>CALBJS010000198.1 GCA_937892995.1 uncultured Peptococcaceae bacterium
ATCCAGTCCCTGGCCGCTAAGATCGGCGGAATAGTAGCTAAGGATGATAACCTCCTTACAGAGATCTGTCATCTCGTGGAATATCCTACAGCTCTGATAGGTGAAATAGATGATAAATATATGATCTTACCCGAAGAAGTAATCATCACTCCGATGAAGGAGCACCAAAGGTACTTCCCCGTCCGAGGGGAAGATGGCAAACTTTTATCGTATTTCATTACTGTCCGCAATGGTGATAGCACTTCACTGGATGTTGTGAAAGAAGGAAATGAAAGAGTCCTTAAAGCCCGCTTAGAAGATGCTGCCTTCTATTACCGGGAGGATCTGAAGGAACCGTTTTTTAGCTTTGTTTCTAAGCTCGATAGAGTAATGTATCATGAAAAGCTCGGCACTGTCGGTCAGCGGGTAGAACGTTTGCGGAAACTGGCGGTCGCAATTGCAAATAAAATAGGGTTTGATCAGAGAGAGAAGGAACTCGTCGACCGCACAGCCTTTCTGGCTAAGGCTGATTTGGTTACCAATATGGTTTATGATTTTCCTGAATTACAAGGGATTATGGGTGCTTATTATGCCGCAAGCAGTGGTGAAGACAAAGAAGTCTGCACAGGGATAGCAGAGCATTATCGGCCACGTTTTACAGGAGATGAATTCCCATCTACCAGTGTCGCGACAGTGGTAAGTATTGCTGATAAACTCGATGCTATCGTGGGGGCCTTCGGGGTAGGCATTCAACCTACAGGGTCTCAAGATCCTTACGCCTTAAGGCGTCAAGCTTTAGGAGTCGTCGGGATGCTCATGCAGGATGAGGACAACATTTCTCTCTCCGCCCTGGTAGAAGAAGCATATCGGATCTTCGCTGAACAAAAGGTATTTCTCGAACCTTTAGCCAGGATTAAACCCGTCATACAAGAGTTCTTTAACCAAAGAATCCGCTATCTTCTGCAAGAAACAGGACTCCGCTATGATACCGTGGATGCAGCCATGGCCCAAGGTGGGGAGACGCCTTACAGCACCATGAAAAAAGCCAAAGCCTTGGCTGCGGCTAGAGATGAAGCCGATTTTATCCCGTATGTAAATGCTTATGTGCGTTGCGTTAACCTATCTAAGAAAGCGACGGGGACAGATTGGAGTATTTCCGACTTGAGTGATAGGTCAGAAATAGAACTAGCCCGAGTTTTGCTGGAAAAGGTTCCCCAAATCGATGAAGATGTAAATAAGACTGATTTTATTAGAGCTTACTCCTTGGACGCAGAGCTTGTACCCCTAATCGAAAAACTCTTCGATTCCGTAATGATCATGGTTGAAGAGGAAAAGTTGCGGAATGCTCGCCTGGGATTATTACAGGAATGTGTGAAATCTCTTGGCTGTCTAGGTGATTTAACTTTATTGGCCTAAACTTAATTCTAATTTTTGAGGGCATTTGCAGGATGTCTTCATAATAAAGCCCAGCAGGTCTTCTTATCTCTCGCACTATGGGAAGAAAATAAGCCTGCTGTGTTTTATTGAAGCATTGCTAACTTCGGTGTAGTAATAAGCAAATAGTAATCTTGTAGCACATTTCTTCAATGAGACATACATAAATCAAATATTATGAGAATATTTTAGTGTAATTCAATCAAAATTATTTAAATATTATGTATTTAGCTAAAAGGCTATACTTCTTACCAAGGATATGTTATATAATAAGCGAATGTGATATAACATTTAGATTATTAAGAGCCTATAGGACATACTAATTACAACTTTAATAATTTCTTTTCGGGAGGATGATATTTATGAGACTTTCCGAACGCCAGGAGAAGATAATCGAACTGGTCAAAGCATCGAGTCCGATGACGGGAGAACAGATAGCCAGTCAGCTCAAATTGACTAGGGCTACCTTAAGACCTGATCTGACTATCTTGACCATGACTGGGGTTCTGGAGGCCAGACCAAGAGTAGGTTATTTTTTTAAACAAGAGCGTGCTCGTTCCCCGGTCGCGGAAAGAATGAGACAACTAAGAGTCGGCGATTTCAAATCAATAGCCGCAGCGGTTAAGGAAGATATTTCTATTTATGATGCGGTGGTGTCGATGTTTACAAATAATGTTGGCAGTCTTATCGTTATTGGTGAGGAGCGAGAACTCAAAGGAATGGTTTCCCGTAAGGATATTTTGAAGGCCTCGCTGGGCAAGATAGAACTGCATCAAGTTCCTATAGGGGTCATTATGACTAGGATGCCAAATATAGTCATGGTTACTTCCGATGAGTCTGTTTTAGAGGCAGCTAAGAAATTAGTACAACATCAAATTGACACCTTGCCGGTGGTCGAAAACTATATCAATGAAGAGGGAAACGAAATCTACGAAGTAGTAGGGAGATTTACTAAGACAAATGTAACAAATCTTTTCGTAGATCTAGGCTGCTAGCTCTTCAGTTTCTGAGTGTTGATTTTATCCCAGATGGAGAAATATGGAATATGCGTAATAACTGTAATATGAAAGTGAGGGGATGTTCAGGTGACAGGTCAGATTCCGGTAATCTATGTTATTTCCGATGCTCTAGGAGAAACGGCTGAGTTTGTCAGTAGGGCAGCTGCTGCCCAATTTAATGGCATAAAGACTAAAATACGAAGAGTTCCTTATGTTCAGGATGAGACCCATATTGATGATATCTTAGAGGAAGCTGTCGAGGAACAGGCCATTCTGGTCTATACCTTGGTTGTAAATGATCTTAGGCTCTACATAGAACGCCGTGCTATGGAAAAAAATCTGATAACTATAGATATACTCAGCCCTTTAATCTCAGCTCTCTCCGAAAAAACAGGGTTTAAACCTAAAAATATCCCGAATATAACTTATCGTCTAGATGAACAATATTTTCGCAAGGTAGAAGCTGTGGAATTTGCTGTTAAATATGATGATGGTAAGGACCCTCGGGGGGCACTCTATGCTGATGTGGTATTAATCGGTGTTTCCAGGACTTCGAAAACACCTCTAAGTATGTACCTGGCTCATAAAGGAATAAAAACAGCGAACATCCCTCTAGTTCCTGAAGTAAATCCTCCCAGAGAAATCTTTATCATTCCACCTAATAAAATCTTTGGCTTGGTCTTAAGCCCGGACAAACTCAATCAGATTCGAAGTGAACGTCTCAAAACATTGGGCCTGGGAGCATCTGCTGATTATGCTAACCTTAATAGAATCATGGAAGAGCTGGAGTATGCTGAACAGATAATGAAAAAGATCGGCTGTGTAACGATAAATACGACGACTAGAGCGGTAGAAGAAACGGCCAGCATTATTATGCAAAAAATCTATAAAGGGGAGTAAAAAGAGAATGGGGAAAAAATATATTTACTTATTCCGGGAAGGTAATTCAGCTATGCGTGACCTCCTCGGAGGCAAGGGTGCTAACTTGGCGGAGATGACGAATATAGGGCTTAATGTTCCCCAGGGTTTTACCGTAACAACCGAAGCTTGCCGGAAATATTATGCTTGTGGCGAGAATTTCCCTGACGGATTATGGGAGCAGATTCTTCCCGCTATCAGGGATGTTGAAGAATCCAGCGGCAAAATATTTGGAGATTCGAACAATCCCTTGCTTGTTTCAGTACGCTCGGGTGCGAAAGTGTCCATGCCCGGAATGATGGATACTATTCTTAACCTTGGCTTGAACGAAGATACAGCTGCAGGTTTGAGTAGAGCTACTAACGATGAAAGATTTGCCTATGACTGTTATCGTCGTTTTGTGCAGATGTTCGGAGATGTTGTCTTAAACGTTGATAGCTATAAATTTGAAAGTATCCTGGAAGAAATCAAGGAAAAACAAGGAGTAAAATTTGATTCCGATCTTACTCCTGACAGCCTTAAAGAGCTTGTGATAAGGTTTAAAAACCTTATCCACCAAGAAACGGGTATACCTTTCCCGGATGACCCCTATGAGCAGCTTAAACAAGCCATTAATGCCGTTTTTAAATCTTGGAATAACCAGAGAGCTAATGTTTATCGGAGAGTAAATAATATTCCTGACCATATCGGTACAGCGGTCAATGTGCAGACTATGGTTTTTGGAAACATGGGTAAGAGTTCAGGGACAGGGGTAGCTTTCACCCGTAATCCCTCTACCGGAGAGAGACATCTTTACGGCGAATACTTAATGAATGCCCAGGGGGAGGATGTAGTAGCAGGGATTCGTACTCCCCTTCCTATCAAGAGTTTGGAAAATGAAAATGCGGAGATTTATAGTGAATTTAGTCAAATTGCCGTAAGCTTGGAAGAGCATTATAGTGACATGCAAGATATTGAATTTACCATCGAGAAGGGTAGGCTTTATATTCTCCAGACCCGTAATGGAAAATGTACTATCTCGGCCTCGATTAGAATAGCGGTCGAACTATGTAAAGAAGGGCTCATTACGAAAGAAGAAGCAGTAAGGAGGATTGATCCCCATCAATTAGGTAAGCTCCTCCATCGGAGAATAGATGATGAAGGTCCACTGGATGTAATTGCTACCGGCTTACCGGCTTCACCGGGAGCAGCTTCAGGAAAGATTGTTTTCGATGCGGATGTAGCGGAAAGACAAGGACTTGCGGGTGCGAAGGTCATCCTTGTAAGAAACGAAACCACCCCTGATGATATCCATGGGGTACTTGCTGCCCAAGGGATTCTCACCAGCAGGGGAGGAATGACCAGCCATGCTGCTGTCGTCGCCAGGCATATGGGCAAACCCGCTGTATGTGGTTGTGAGGCCATAAGGATTAACTATGCAGAGAAAAAAGTGATAATTCAGGGAATTGAATATCCGGAGGGAGCAGAGATCACCATCGATGGTGGAACCGGGCGAGTAATAAGAGGTGTGGTTCCTATGAAGGATCCGGATTTAAGTGAGGAATTTCAGACCATTCTTAGCTGGGCTGATGAAATAAGAACCCTCAAGGTGATGGCCAATGCCGATAACCCTGTGGATGCTGCTAAAGCCAGAGAATTCGGGGCAGAAGGTATAGGTCTTTGCCGGACTGAGCATATGTTTATGGAGTCTGCACGTTTACCCATAGTCCAGAACATGATTCTTGCTCAGACCCTTGAGGAAAGAGAAGAGGCCTTAGCCTTACTTCTTCCTCTCCAGGAAGAAGATTTCTATGGCATATTAAAAGCTATGAATGGCTTACCCGTTACTATTCGACTCTTGGATCCTCCTCTGCACGAGTTTCTTCCTAATGCTGAAGAATTAGGGGAAGATATTTTGAGGCTGGAACTTACTGCAGACCAAGAAGATAGGAGGGTTCAAGTAGAACTTTATACCAAGGAGAATCTCCTGAAAAAAGTAAGAGCTCTTCATGAGATGAATCCGATGCTCGGACATCGTGGCTGTCGTCTAGGGATCACCTATCCCGAGATCTATGCTATGCAATCTAAAGCGATCTTTCAAGCTTCGGCTAGATTAATGAAAGAAGGCTTTGAGGTTTATCCGCTAATTAAAATTCCCTTGGTAATCCATTACAAGGAATTAGAGATTCTACGTAAACAGACAGAACAGATCGCTAAGGAAGTTATGAACTCTGAAGGAATAAATATTCCTTATCAGGTTGGAACCATGATCGAAATGCCCAGGGCGGCACTCACCGCAGATGAGATAGCACCACATGCCGACTTTTTCTCCTTCGGTACTAATGACCTTACTCAGACAGTCTTTGGATTTTCCCGGGATGATGCTGAAGGAAAATTTTTGCCCATTTATATCAATAACAATATTCTGAAGGAAAATCCTTTCTCTGTCTTAGATAGGGAAGGAGTAGGCAAGATAATGAGTATCTGTGTAGAACTGGGACGCAAGAGCAACCCTAATCTTAAGATCGGAATTTGTGGAGAACATGGCGGGGATCCTTCTTCCATAGACTTCTGCCAGGAAATAAATTTAAATTATGTTTCTTGTTCACCCTTCAGGGTACCTATCGCTCGCCTAGCAGCAGCCCAGGCCCAAGTGAACGATCCAAGATCGATCAAGTAAAGTATAAATATAAATATAAATAGTATTGGTGAAGATGCAAAGTCTTATATAATATACCAAGACTTTGTGTGATTCATTAAAAATCAGAACAAGGGTACGGTCACTTAATCAGATTAAGAGGCAGTACCCACTTTTGTTATATAAAGTGACCTAAAACTAAATGATCTTTTCACCTAAGGTAATGTGCAGGATGCATCTGCTGCCTTTCAGAGATTTCGGGAGACACGTGCATGAAGCAGTATAAGATTCAGATCACGGACAAGGCACTTTCCAATATGGAGGAAATTTATAATTATATCGCAGAGCAACTACAAGCACCGGAAGCGGCCATGGGACAGTATACAGAATAGCTGACGCAATCGAAACTCTTAATATGTTCCCGGAACGTGTGAAGTTAATGGAGACAGAAGAATGTGCACTGGGACTCAGGCAAATGTCAGTGAATAACTTTTCTATATTCTTCCATATCAGAGAAGAGCGGGTAACCATTACAAACGTTTTATACAGTGCCAGCGATATAGCCAAGCGTTTACGTGATTCCTGAAGGCTTCAGGTAGGGCAATTTGAGCCGGAAGACGGTAAATGAGTGGAAAATCCGGTCAAATTCCCTTTTTTCGTTTTGTTATAAAGTATCGAAAAAACGTTATGAAGCACTTGTAGGATTATACGAATAAAAGATTATTTATATAACTTCATTTATTGAATAAAAAAGTTGGCATCTACTCAAATTAACACATAAAACAACTTGAAAGGATGACAACTATGAATGAAGATACTATTAATCTTTTAAAGGAATGCAATGCGGGGTGTAAATCGGGTACAAATAGTATGGAGCAGGTGCAGCCTTATATTGAAAATGAGAAGCTTAAGTCTATTATTGATGAGTACAATAATAAGCATATTGAGATTGGTGATGAATGCCATCAAATGTTAAATGAATACCATGAGGAAGAGAAGGACCCGCAAGTTAGTGCGAAGGCTTTTTCATGGATTAGTACGGAAATGAAATTGATGATGAATAATAATACCCATGAAATTGCTGACATAATGATTGATGGCTGTAACATGGGGATTAAATCAGTTAGTGAGTATATCAATAAATATAAGACCGCATCTAAAGAAAGTATGGATTTAGCAAAGAAACTCGTTAAGATGGAGCAGGAATTTATGAATGAGCTGCTTGGGTATTTGTAAAGGTTCTGAAATGGCTGAAATCCCTAGCACAACAGATATGGCTAATGTAATGCGCAATTTTCTTGCTTTGTGCAGTTAGCAGAATAAAATATAAATTACAAAAAGTGTTCCAAAATGTGAAAAAATAGCGATTGGTCTATTATGATAGCTGCCGTCCAGGCAGCGATAAAAGCCTAAAAACCAATCGAAGTAAGATTAAAATAATATAGGCAAAGCTCCTAAAATCGGGATACGTACAAAATTAGGAGTGTCTGGTTCTAGATAATGTTACCCGCCGATAAAGGTGCTGAAAAAGCATTCTTATCGGCGGTTTTTATGCTCTATAAAAGGATAGGACAAAACAGCTTTGTTAACGGCGATTTGAGGAGAAGTGGGGTAAATAAAAGAATTTAGTGCTGATAGACTATTTCCATTATACTATTTTTGGGGGTTTTCTTGTTGTATTTAGGAAGCTGTGATAGATATGTTATATTAAACAACAGGAAGTTATTGTAAAGTAAGGCAAATATAATATCACGCAGATAAACAAGAATTTAGTGATTGAAATCTTTTTTTCTCAAGGTATTCCTGGGAGATTGAACTATATGTTCATAAGCAGCTTTGAGCCGAGTATATAAAAAATTTTCTTTTGATACCAGTTATGAATATTTATATGTTAATATAGAAGCAACAATCTATTTATGTTTAAGGCTCTCTGATAATATTCAAGAATACACAGTGCGAGTCTTAAAAAATATGATTGAATTGCAGGCACTGACCAATTAATCAAAAAACGCCTGAGCCTCTGATGATTGGGAGGTAATGAATGAACCAGATTAAAGTCGTGAATAATCGCATTTTCTCTATTGCAGGGTTCTCCTTACTCTTTGCCTATCTCCTGTCCTTTCTTTTTGAAGGACAGGTACTTTACAGTATGCTGGCTTACTATAATGTACATGACTCTGCTTACATAATGACTGCTATCGTTGCCCATTTTTTAGGGCTATTTTCCTGTGGTTATTTTGTGAAGTCGGGAGTAGCTGCAAAATATATGATGCTTAGCAGTATGGGCGTATGCTTGATGGCAACTGTTCCGTTTTTTTTTGCCCCATCCGCCCTGTG
>CALBJS010000199.1 GCA_937892995.1 uncultured Peptococcaceae bacterium
AAATCATTATCTGTGTACATGGTGGCAGGGGTTATTTTTAGCCCTTTATAGTTACCCAGTAGTATTTTGTGCATTTGTTTTAATGTCATCCTTTCCTTGTTAAGAACTATTTATTTCTATTTTATAATTTTTATTAGGTTATTTTTAATTTTAACATTGTTTATTCGGGGAAGACTTAATACTGACAAAATATTTATGAAAAATTTCAAAAGCCAAGGAGGCTTAAAGGAATTATGTAAAACTAATAGAATAATTGGGAATGAAAATTTGTATTTGCATATTACTAAGAGAAGAAGGTGAAAACATGGAAGATACGAGAGAAGATTCCCAGAATTGTTTTCCCAGGCCTGTAGTTCCTGATCAGTTTTATCCTATAGAAAAAATGCAAGAATATGTTCATTTAGGAGTAGTAAAAGATTATGCCAAAGGCAGTGCCGTTGTTTTACCGAGGGAGTCAACTTTAAGGATGATTTATGTGCTTTCGGGAAGACTTAGGGTTAATATGGTAACAGATGATGGCCGGGAAAAATTGTTGTATACTGCAGGTCCATACTCTTTATTAGGAAGATTATTTTCCACGAAAGTTAATGACTTTCATATAATAGCCCTTGCTGATTCTACAGTGTGTTTTTTTACGAAACAACAGCTTAAGGAGGTTTTTCGCCGGGATGAAGAGCTTATTTTCGAGATTTTAAAGAATTATACTTCTAAAGTGGCTTATTTTATGCAAAAAACAAAAGATTTGGAATCCTATACACCCACGATTAGAATTTTACGCTTGCTTGATGATCTTTGCCATAAACAAGGGGAGCTTGTGGAAGATATTTACGAGATAAGTACAGTATTATCCCAAAATAACATCGCGGAAATAACAGGCGCCCATTATGTAACTGTCAGTAAAGTCTTGGGTTGCTTAAGAAAACAAGGAATTGCACGGAAGACAAAAAATAAGATCTATATCTATGATTGGGAAGGACTTAAAAAGTTAATAGCGGAATCTATTTACGAGTAGAAAACACGCAGATAAGAAATAATTATTTTCATAAGTGTTAGCATGCTCTAAAGAACTTATTCTCGATTTAAGGTAAAATTATTTGAATATCTTAGTGAGCATATACATTGAAGGAGAAAAACTATGTCAATGATAACAATTTTTCGAGAAATTACCCTGAAACAAATTGTAACCGAAGCTTCCAAAGAAGTGACCCGCCAGCAATTAAGAGAACAACTGCTTTCTTTAAACGATGAGCAGACTAGTTTTGAAGAAGACAAAAATAAAACTCTTACCGAGTTTTCACTTAAAGGAGCAGATGCTACCCAACTTAACAAGATTCGTCAACAATTCGATACCGAAGCCGGAAAATTTCATGTTCAACGCGATGAGCTAAGAAGGAGCATGTTGGCGGTGGATGAACTTACAGTCGGCGATGAAATTATTATCGGTTCGGTGGAAGGACCATATGAGCTAAAAATCGGAGAAAAGCTTGCTACCGCAGTTCGGGCGGAAATAGTTCTCAAAGATGGTATTGTGGTGGAGATAAGACAATGACTTTTATTAAGGATAAGACTATAACCCTAGAAACAGAGGCTCGGCGGGCTTTAGTTAGAGGATTTGATAAGGTTGCCGACTTGGTGAAAACTACCCTTGGGCCTAAGGGGAGAAATATAGTAATCGAGAGAGTCATAGGTTATCCCCTTATTACTAAAGACGGGGTAACGGTGGCGAAACATATTCATCTTTCTGATTCTCAAGAAAACATCGGTGCCCAGTTATGTCGAGAAGTTGCTGTTCGGACTAATGAATTGGTAGGTGATGGTACAACAACATCAATCGTCTTGGCTCAGGCTATTTTACACGGTGGAATGAAACTGATTGAAGCAGGTCTAAATCCCGGACAACTGAGAAAAGGGATAGAAAAAGCGTCAGAGCTGGTTATTCAAGAAATACTAAATTTAAGCGTAGGGGCCGAAACATCTGAAAAGATTGCGGACATAGCTTCAATTGCTTCTAAAAATAAAAAGGTAGGGGAGATTATAGCCCGGGCTATAGAAAAGGTGGGACCGGATGGTATTATTACTGTTCGTGAAACTCCGGAACGGCGGACTTATGTCCAAGTTGCCCAAGGGATGGAATTAGCTAAAGGATATTTATCTCCATATTTTAGCACTGATGGAGAACATATGCTGGCGGAATTGGAGAATTCTTTTGTTCTATTGACAGATAGTGTGCTCGATAACCCGGAGGAGGTTAAGCGTGTCCTCAATTGGTGTATTTGGGAAAAAAGGCCGCTCTTGATTATAGCTACGGATGTTACCAAGGATGTTCTTGGAACTTTGATTGCTTATAAAAATGAAGGTAAAGTTAAGGTCGTCGCTGTCCAGGCACCTAGCTATGCTGAAAACCGCCAAGGTATCCTTGATGATTTAGCAGTATTGACAGGAGGCTCCTTAGTTACCGAAACACTTGGTTTGTCCATGAAACAGTTGGAAAAGTCTATGTTGGGGCAGGCAGAAAAAATCACAGTTTCGCACACGAAGACTATTGTCTTGGGGAATAAAAGTGTTCAGCAAAACCTTAAGGATCATCTAAGACAGCTTAAGGTATTACTTACCCAGGCTTCAGGTTTAGAAGAGCAAGAAAAGCTTAAAGAACGTATTGCTCACTTGGCGGGAGGAATTGCTACTATCTGGGTTGGTGCGGATACGGAAATAGCTATGAAAGAACTTAAGGATCGGGTGATAGATGCACTCCAGGCTACTAAGGCGGCTATCGAAGGTGGTATTGTTCCGGGGGGTGGAGCAATATTCTTGCATGCGGCTAAGATCTTAGCCAAAGTAGAGGCTGAGTGTGAGGATGAGCTAGCCGGAATTAGGCTTGTCCAACAGGCGTTGTCTGAGCCCTTGCGTCAAATTGTAGTAAATGCAGGGGAAAATGCTAATCAAATAATTGAGATCTGTCGTGCTTATTCCAGTGAAATAGGATATGATGCTCGAAATAAAGACTTCGGTGATCTGTTTGCTCTGGGAATTGTCGATTCGGCCAAGGTAGCTGTTACTGCTTTCCGTAATGCGGTGGGCATTGCCTCCATCTTGCTCACTACTGAAGGACTAATCGCCAAGCCACTGGCAATTGTTCAGGAACCGATAATTTGGTAAATTGAAGTATTTACAAATTAACTATCGAAAATACTCGAATTTTAACGTAGGCTAAAACAATAGTTTATGAAAGATAGTACAATGTACTTATATTATTATAGGCTTTTCTCGAAAGAGGAGGTGAAAATGATTATGGGTACATTTTTAGTTTTTCTTGCCGGTATTATCTTTTTAGCGGGTGTTCTTTTTATAAAACCACGTGCCAAACAAGAACAGATGTGGAAGACGGTTGTTAATTGGGTTTTATATCTTACCTGGTTTGCTATTACCAGCACGGGGATTTCCTTCGTATATATTAATTCCAGTGTTGGGCATGTCAAGGCCACTAGTACGGCGATATTCTTATTCTTAGGTTTATCGGTTGTTTTGGCTGTTATCCTGGCTCGCTTGCTGGGCTTTATTGGTGTCAAAAAGACAAATAACAATACTATGAAAGCTTAAAGGGGGGAGAAAACCTTGCCAAACGAAAAGAATGAACAAATACAGAAATTACAAATGAACCGTCGTAATTTCCTGAAGGTCGGTGCTGCTGCCACGGCGATGGGTGTAATCGGTGCAATTAAGACTCCTGCCCAGATAGCAAATGCCGCTACTGAAAATCTTCAGTATACTGCTGCAGCGAAGGGGCAATGGTCGAAATTACATCCGGAACATGACTATGGCGGTGCATCAGTCCGCTTTGTGGAAAATAATGATAAGTGGTGTGGCACAACTCAAATAGTGGGTACTGTCAAAAATACCAACGAAGCAGATATGGGATTCATGAGAGCTGTAAGGGGCGAATTTGGCGAAAGGCCACAAAAAGCATTTTTTAACTTTATTCCCAAACATCCTTTTGGTGGAGCTATTAGCTGGGCACGCGGTTGGATGGGTTCTGAAGAAGCAGTCGACGGTCCGCCATCACCTAAAAAGTTTCCCATCCCCGACCCTGAACAAATGTCCCAGCATATTAAAGATGCTGCTTATTTCCTGAGAGCAGATGAGGTAGGTATTGGCAAAATGCCACCTTATGCTTACTACTCTCATAGGGTTTCTTCAGTGCCGGGTTTAATATCCAAACCGGTAGAAGAATGCGTCAAACCGGTAACAGAACGTTTGCCTTACGTAATTGTAGTTATGGTTGACCAACATTTGGAAACCACTCTGGCCTCCACAGGGTATGATGGAATTAGCGGATCCCAATCCATGATGGGTTATCATGC
>CALBJS010000200.1 GCA_937892995.1 uncultured Peptococcaceae bacterium
CTACCCAAACAAGGCCTTTCTCGGCGATTACGAGCGGGAAATTCGAATCAGGGACGAAAGCGAAGTCTGGTTCCCGGATTTTTTCGAGAAGCTTAGGGGTGGTATTCCACACAGTTTCCTCATCGATGCCTATTATTATTTGAATCTTACAGTCAGGTTTTATTCCAGAATCTTGAATTGCTTTCAAAGCATAAAGAACTGAGATTGCGGGGCCTTTGTCATCGATAGCTCCCCTTCCATAGATTTTGTTATCTTCAATCCGGCCTTCAAAGGGGGGATATTGCCAACCGGTGCCTTCGGGTACGATATCGAGATGAACAATAATCCCCAAAGTTCTTTCGCCTTCTCCGAATTCAATGATTCCTCCTAGATTATTTACGTTAGTACTCTTAAAGCCCATACTTTGGCCAAGGTTAAGGAAGAATTCTAAAACTTTAAGAGTTCCTTCTTCATCCCCGGAAATACTCTTGATCCTGATACACGCTTGTAGAGATTCGATTATCTCTTCCTTCAAAGAACTAGCTTTCTCTTTTATTTTCTTCATGTCGCCTCCTATGATTAAAAATATGTTTAGTTATTATTTCTTTAATAGATCTCTTAAAGCTTTGGATCTATTAATGGTTATTATTATTTCCAGACAAGATTTTTATAGTATTTTTTCTAGGAAAATCAAAAAAAGCAAAGTATTTTTAAAAATGTTCCAACCAGGATCCTCTAATTCCAACAGGGGGAATAGTGCAAAAAATAATTTAATAACCCTTTTTGTCATAAAAAAATAGTTAGGGTCAAAAAATATGTTAAAATTAAAATAGGATCATTATCACAAAAGCTTTCCGAAAAAACAGTCTATAAAATAACAGAATACAGGGTCAAGATTCCCTGTGAAATGCCAGAATGGAGGAAAAAGAGTGAATGGATTACGTTATATTATTAGTTTGTGCCTTGTTATTTTCACTGTAATTATCGGGTTACAAGGAACTGCTGCTTATGAAGATCAGAAGAAGGCAGATATGATTTTAAGAACGACGGATGTAGTGGAGACCTTTTACCAAGAAGGTATCAAGATGAACCTATCTCAGGAGCTTTCGCCAGTTGACTTCGTGATTAATGAAAAAATGCCGGTAATCTATGAATTCCCCGGAAGTGGGGAGAAACTTTTTATTTATGAATACCCCACCATCGAGAAGCGAAACGAAGCACTTGCTGGAATTTATAATGAAGGATCGTTAGAAAGAATAAAGGGATTCTCAAAGTTTCAGGAGGAAAAGGAGTGTCTCCTAAACAGCATAAGGGCGAAGAATATCCTTCTTATCTATGTAATCGAGTATGATTCCAAGGTGGTTAGCGAGATTAAAGATGTCGCTTCTCTAGATAAATTCACCCGAACCTTTGCTCCTAATTTGGAAAATGTCGACAGAATATCATTTACTAATCTAAACGATGGAATGACGGTTAAACATCAGGGTAGTGGCCAATCCTGGGAGGGCAAGGTTGTACTGAAGTACTATCAGCATTTTTGGAAAGATGAAGATGGTAAAAATCAATATGAGAGTTGGGGTAATCAGGATTTTTATCTTAAGTATCTTGGTAACGATTCTGACAAGCTCCAAGAGATTATCTGCAATTATGATGGACCGGCAGGAAGTGGCCAAGGAGTATTTGAATATGCTGGCCTGGCTTTGGATAAAGATGGTTATTTAAACCTGGGTTCTTCGGGTGGAAACGGGGCGATTAATGTTAATGGTGAGTATAATATGACTATACGTTGGGGCACAGAGTGGGAAACATTTCAATTGGAGAAAGTATAACTATTTGATATCGATGTGTGACACTTACTGTTCCCATTTTACAAATAGCCGGGAGAAGAAGATATACTAAAGTATTTACTTATTTATTACGATTAATTAATGGAGAGGGAGAACTTACCTAGGCCTTCTACAGTAAAAGCTGCAATAATAATTTCAAACCGATTATCTAAAAATATATCTAAATATTGATTTGCCTTCTTTTAAAAGAGTCGAATTAATAGGGTACTGAACAGATGTCGAAATATTACTAATCGAAACATTAATTATCAAAAAATATATGAACTAAAGGTAAAAAGATGAGACTTGTAAACATTAACTACGTCGAAGAGGGTTCGATTCTGGCCAGACCGATTAGGGACTCCAGTGGAAGGATTCTCTTGGTAGAGGGAATCACTTTGACGCGGAACTTTTTAATCAAGTTAAAAGATCTAGGATATGACCTTCTGTTTATTCAAGATGAACGTTTTAAAGATGTTGAAATTAACGATGCCATTTCTGATAAAACTAAAGAGTTAGCCTACAAGGCGATTTGCTCTGTGACGACAACGTTGGAAAAAGATCAGAACAGTGCTATAGATATGGATGTAGTGCACAATGCGGTCGTAAATATTCTAGATGATTTAATGTATAGTTTTGATATTCTCAGTAATTTAACTGATATTATGGGATATGATAAATATACCTTTCACCATTCAGTAAACACCACAGTACTGGCTTTAGTCTTAGGGATGGGGATAGGCTATAATGAGTCAAACCTACTCGAACTGGGGATGGGTGTTCTAATGCATGATATTGGGAAAACGAATGTCCCCAAAGAAATACTTAATAAAAAGGGTTCTCTCACTAAGGAAGAATTTATGGAGATCAAGAAACATACTATCTATGGCTATGAGAATATTAGGAGAAACCGAGATTTCAGCATACTTTCTGCCCATGTTGCTTTGCAACATCATGAGAAATGGGGAGGCGAAGGCTATCCACGTGGGTTGAAGGGAACTGAGATTCATGAGTTTGGCAGAATTGCAGCTATAGCTGATGTCTATGATGCCTTGTCTAATAAACGACCATATCGGAATGCACTTCAGCCCTATCAGGCCTATGAATACATTTTGGCCCAATCTGGATTTCAATTTGATCCTAAAATTGTAAAGGCCTTTATTAGGCTTGTTGCGGTTTATCCTACCGGAACGGGTGTGAGCCTTAGTAATGGTTTACGGGGTAATGTCATCAGGCAAAATACAACCCTACCTACCAGACCGGTTGTAAGGGTGATCTTTGATGGAAATGAACCGCTGGATAATTATGTTGACTATGATTTATCCAAGCATCTCTCTCTTATGATCACCAAAGTAGAGGATATATAATGTAATATTTTTGCCCGAAATAATTCCGAACATTTAAGGCCAAAAAGCGGAGAATGTTCGGTTTTTTTATTGACCATCTCTCTGTTGTCAGGTAAAATATTCTTAGTAATATAGTCGAATAATGATAATTAACGTCTCGATTGCAAAAAAATAGAGTACAAGGGGGATTGTTCATGGTAATGGTAGGAGTAGTGATGGGCAGTGATTCGGATCTCACCGTTATGGAAGATGCCATCAAAACTTTAAAGCAATTCGGGGTATCTTTTGAAGTCAAAGTATCCTCAGCCCATCGGACTTTAACACGTACAGTAGAGTGGGTGAAAAACTTCGAAAAACAAGGAGGTAAAATTATCATAGCCGGTGCGGGGTTGGCTGCCCACCTCCCGGGAGTTATAGCCGGTACTACTGTCTTGCCGGTAATTGGGGTACCGATCAGAAGTGGAGCTTTAG
>CALBJS010000201.1 GCA_937892995.1 uncultured Peptococcaceae bacterium
CGGCCTTCAGCTGTATAAAAATCTCTCCGGGAGACATGGCATCGACATCTAATCCTTCATCTCTGATTATTTTAAGCAGTTCCAGATTAGAATTGGCCTTGGCTATTATTCATCACCATTTTTAGTGAATATTAATGCTCCAACAATAAAAACCAGACCTATTGAAATAGATAATAAAAACGCCGTTAATACTTCTGCATTAGTTGGGTATTGTGTAAGATTTTCAAAAGGTATTACATAACCTTGAATATCCAGGAGACGATGTACCACACTTGTCTGAAAACTATTTTGTGCAAAAGGAGCCAAATAACCTTTTCCCAAATATGGAGGAACTAAAACATTTATGATTAAAATAGAAAACCATAATATTACTATCGATAAAGCTGAGGTTGACGTTTTCGAAGAAATGCCGGAAACAAATATTTCCATGTTTACTATAGTGAATACCGACGCTAGCAGGAATAGTAAGACAAAAAGCACTTCTTTATATTTTAAAGTGTTTTCCAAATTCAATATGTTTGTCCCTATTAACATAATAATTAAATAAACAAATGCCATAGTTGTTAAAGCTATAGCATTGTAAAATAAAATTTTGCTAGTAACTATTTCGTGTTTGGTGAAAGTCTTAATTTTATAAAAATTCCATGTTTTAATTTCTTTCTCTCCGCAAATTACACCAGCAAGTACTCCAGCCATGGCAATAGCAAAAAACTGATTATAAGTATTATAAGTAGAATATAAGAACTGGTTAAAAGTCTCTTTCCCAAAGTTAAAAGCATAAATTAAAGCAATTTGAAGTACCCCCAAAGCTAAAATTGCAAATAAAAATAAAAGTACCTTTTTCCCCCGAACAAACAATAGAACTTCCTTTGCTACTAAAAGCCTTATTCTTTTCAAGTTCATAATTTGTTCTCCTTATTTATAATTGTTATAAAGCATATTGAGATTTATTTGGCCAACACTTGTTTCCGCAACATGAATATTGTTACTTCTAAAAATATTCAACACTGTATTTATGTTTATATCACTGGAAT
Organism: uncultured Peptococcaceae bacterium; assembly: GCA_937892995.1. GTDB lineage: Bacteria > Bacillota > Desulfitobacteriia > Desulfitobacteriales > Syntrophobotulaceae > CALBJS01. The sequence goes on from CALBJS010000201.1 coordinate 1,035, forward strand.
TAATAAGTAACAATAAATTTTCTTTTGAGTGTTCTATGTTTTTATGCTTTAATAATTCTGAAGCCATTTTAAGTTGTTGCCTATTGATAAAACGAATAATTATTTTATTGTTATTTTTCATAAGTTCAATTCGATCAAAGGTTCTAATTTTGCCATTACTTATTATGGAAATGTTTGTATATAAGTTATTTATTTCATTTAATAAGTGTGTTGAATAAATAATAGTAGCCCCTTTTTGATGTATTTTTTTAATTAAAGCTCTAATTTCTTCAGAAGAATTTGGATCAAGTCCGTTGGTTGGTTCGTCTAAAACAATTATATCTCCATTATTTACAAGTGCTTGAGCAATTTCTACTCTCCGCCGAAGTCCCGTGCTTAGTTTTTTAATCAGGGTATTGCTATGGCACGATAAGTTAAAATAATCAATTAGCTCTTTAGTAATGCTTTCTGCTTTTTTGCTGTTAAATCTAATTGCTTTTGCCGAAAAAATAAGTGCTTCTTTTACAGTAAATTCACCAGGCACAACAATATTGTCAGATAAAATGCCTAGGCATTTTTTTATTTTATATTTGTTTTCTCTAACTTCGTTACCAAGTACCTTCACCTCACCAATTTTATAATCCAATTGTCCTGTTATAATCTTTATAATAGTTGATTTACCTGAACCGTTTTCGCCTAGTAAACACGAAAAAGAACCTTTATCAATTTTTAATGAAACATTATCCAATATTTTCTTTTCATTATAAGCAAATGTAAGCCTATTAATACTTATAGCTGGATGCATAATTTATCAACCTCCAATGAGAATAAAAATCGTTTCATACAAAAGAGGTTTACTTCTTCTTTCTTACCATTCATGACGACAGTAGCTGTTCCCGTATCTTCCTTGTTTCTTGCTTTCCTATAGCCCTAATAGGGAAAATTAAAATATAAGCAAATATTGTTGCTATCTCTTCTTCTGTATATGATTTTTCAACCTTGTCTCCCCTTTTTCTTCTCTCTCATTTCTCCAAAGGGATGATTCCCACATGATTATTATTGGTTATTAAGGGGCCATATTCCTTTAATAGAAGGACATGTTTTATAGGGAAGCAAAGGGACGTTCTTTTTGCTTCCTAATACAAAGAGACTAATTCAACAGGTATAATAGAATGTGAATCAGCAGTTGCTAATTTATTAACTTATGCATCATGTGTACTTGGTGTTGTATTTGTACCACATCCCGATAGAAATAGTATAAACAAAAAAAGGGTCACAAATATCAATATCTACACTTTCTTGTATTTAAATAATTTAACATGGGAGATATTAATGGAAACGTTCATTTATTTTGTTATCGGTTGGAACTTAATCGTATTTATCTTGTTTGGCATAGACAAATATAAAGCGATTAAGGATAAATGGCGCATAAGTGAAAAAACACTTATCTTATCTTCTTTTTGCCTGGGTGCTGTTGGAGGAGTCCTTGGAATGATTATATTCAGCCATAAGACAAAACATCTCAAGTTTAAGCTCTTACTGCCCCTAGCGGTAATAGTTAATATTGCAGTAATTTATTTAATTTGTAGCAAACTATTTTAACAACTAATGTTTAGAAAGTCTTCCTCCCCTGCTGATACAGGTTTAGGGGGCAAATTACTTATGCAATATGAGTATTCCTACAGCATTCGGCCAGCAATCCTGCGACATCCGGCCTCTGATATTGCAATATCCGGCCAATTAACCGGCACCTCAAAAAACCACCCTGTACAATGTAGTTAATACATGTGCGGGGGGAAAAATATAATGCTCCCAAGATGTGAGACACAGGATAAGAAAAATAAGTTACAATGGGAGCATGAATAAGCGCAATCATTACTCAGCCAACTTTAAAGCTCAGGTGGTTATTGAAGTTCTTCGTGAAGAAGCTACCGTCAATGAGATCGCAGCCAAATATGGTATACATCCAGTAATGCTTAGCCGTTGGAAGCAGGAGTTCACAGAGCGAGCTTCTGATGTGTTTAAGAAAGGGCCCTCAGAAGCCGAAAAGGAACTAGAAAAAGAGCAGCAGCATGTTGCAGAACTGGAGCGTAAAGTCGGACAGTTGACATACGAAGTTGACTGGCTTAAAAAAAAATCTGAAGAAATCTTCAAACGCAAACGATCGTAAAGTACTCATTGAATTCGGCCATAAACACATCACCGTAAAGCGCCAGGCTGAACTGCTGGAAGTCAACCGGAGCAGTGTATATCGGAAACATCCAGTTAAGACAATAAGTGATGAAGAATTATTCATCATGCGTCTGATTGATGAGATCCACACGGCTGAACCCACCTGGGGCTATCGAACCATTACGACTATTCTCAGGAGAGACCATGGGTTGTTGATCAACAAGAAACGGGCACGCCGGATCATGAGGGATATGGGCATTTATGCCATATATCCAAAGCCGAATCTGAGCAAACGATATCATTCACAATATATCCGCCCATACCTGCTGCGGAATCTTGAAATCAATAGGCCTAATCAAGTCTGGGGTGTAGATATTACCTACATCCGGATGAAAACGGGATTCATGTATCTGTTTGTCATCATCGACTGGTATAGCCGATATATAGTCGATTACGAGTTGTCCAGCACATTGGATAAATCTTTTGTACTGGGCTGTCTGAAGCGTGCACTAAGCTGCCAAAAGCCAGAGATTATCAACAGTGATCAGGGCGGGCATTTTACCAATCCTGACTACATCAAGCTGCTGGAAGACAACGGGGTAATAATCTCCATGGATGGCAAAGGGCAATGTCTGGATAATG
>CALBJS010000202.1 GCA_937892995.1 uncultured Peptococcaceae bacterium
TTAGTCAGGATAAACTTGATTCCAAGCTGTTCCCTGAACTTTGAGGGGACTATGATCCTCCCTTTAGCATCTATGGAATTCTGGTATTCACCGATAAACATAGACTCTTCTCCACTATAAATCTGTAATTTAACACCACTATACACCACTCCCCACCACTTTTCAACCACTCATATTCAAAAAAGGGTACTATTTTTAAAAAAACAGCCCATATTCTTGCCTTTAAATATCTAATGTTTTAGACAAGCTACAATATATTGTGAAGGTATAAAGAGGCCAACGAGATGTTGGGTTAAAACGGGTGTTCAGTGGTTGGCAGCTGACAGTATTCACATAAAAAAACAACCTTATGTGACACTAAAAAAAAATCATCATATAATGTAGCATACTCGATTGCCTTTTTACATAGTAAACTGAACTTGCAGCATTTTTTCCTATTAATCAGTAAATCAAATTACTATGATACAATCACAAGAGAGGTTATCAGATATGAAACAACACCGATTAGCCGATGCCGGAACCAATTCCCAAAGCTGTTTAGGTCATGCCTGCGGAACGAATATTGATACGGAGGGCATCGAATTCACAAGAAAACAACCACATTTAACTTATATAGATAAGGTTTTCTCTTTTAACGAGGACGCCTCTTGCCCAATTCTTTTCAATTTAAATACGGGCAGCCAAAATGCCGATGATTTTCAGGTTAAACTCTTACTCAACGGGTGCGATTGCAGTGATGTACCTTGTACCCTTACCAGAGATGCTGTCTTTGAAATATGCAGCACATTTGTAGTTGTTGAGTATTTTAACACACGGCCTCCAGGAAACATCATTGCCTCCAAGGTTACGTTGGACGGATTTCCCGTTGATGCTGTCAGCTACTCTAATGGTCAATACACTGCAAAAACAGCCAACGTACTTTCAAGAGTTCAAAAAGACCGATGCTTAGATAAGGGTCTTCCAACAAAAGCATTTTTACTGATCAGCAATGTCGCTCCTTGGGATTTAAGAGCAACCTACGTTCTTGAAGGCACTGTAAGCACTGGCGGCAGGCTTTGCCGCTTCCATGCAGAAATATCAAATACTCCGGACTCAGCGATTACTTCGGTTCCGACCGGATCCTCGAGCAACTTTGCAATCCGCAATTTGAGTCTGCCATGTGCCATAAACGGGATATCGCCGGATATCAATTTCCAGTTCAATGCCAGAATCAATATGGTCAATCCCAGACTAGTCGTAAATTGCGAAACATGTCCGCCGCTAATTCCTCCAAAGGGCACCTCAGACGCACGGGAAACGCCGCAGTCTTCCCCCCGGTACCATGCTATCCGTGTCCGCCATGTCCGCCGGTGATCAACC
>CALBJS010000203.1 GCA_937892995.1 uncultured Peptococcaceae bacterium
TGGGTAATGCCAACGAAGAGGGCGCAAAACTAAGGGAAATCAAGACCAAGGAGCCTGTGAAGAAAACCAACTATACGCAGATTCTGCGGACCCCTGTTGGCGTGACCAATACTCTCCAGGCTACTAAGACCTATGGTCCCAAGGCAATGAACTGGTATCGGCATCTTGACGGTATCAACCATGCCGTGGACATGGAAAGGACACTTTGGTTTGGGAAGAAAGGCAAGGACACTTATAATGGTAAGCCTCGGCGTACCACTGGCGGGGTTATGGAATTCCTGACTGACAATGTCCTGGATGTGTCCAGCTCATCCCTGACCGAACAGGCGTTTAGTGAATGGCTGGAGAGTGTATTCCGATACGGCGCAAGTGAGAAGATTCTTTTTGCTTGTGACCGTCTCTGTACTATCATCGACCTGTGGGCGCAGGGTAAGCTGAAAACCGTTCCCGGCGAGAAGTCCTACGGTGTGGCAATCAAAGAGTATATTTCCACTCACGGCAAGCTGTATATCGCAAAGAATAAGCTGTTTGAGGGTGCGGTTTACGGCGGGATGGGTGTTGTACTGGATATGGACAATGTGGCTTTTTGCCCACTGAAGGGCAGGGACACCAAACTGCTGACCAACCGCCAGGATAACGATGAGGACAGCCAGAAGGACGAATATCTGACTGAATTTGGGGGTTTCAATTCCTCTTAGGTACGCTAATAACGGGTAACATTCACCCAACCGCCTGGATCTGCTTTGCGGAGTTTCAATTCCTCTTAGGTACGCTAATAACCCGCTGCTCATTTGTCATACCTGCAGTTTTATCTTTGTTTCAATTCCTCTTAGGTACGCTTGTGTTTGGTAATATAAAAGTACCGAGAATGGCAGTTTAAAATTCCATAGTGGAACGAAAAAAAGGAGTCACCGCATAGCATCCTTGAAATAAGCCTCTGAGCAACTAATGTAAGGAGGCAAATCAAAGGAGTGCTAACAGTGACTCAAGTCGATTATATCAAACACTTGCGAGAAAAAGAAGGTGCATCAATTAGCGAAATAGCTACTAGGGTACAGTGCAGTTGGAAAACAGCTAAGAAGTATGCAGATGGTAATATTGACCTGCAAGGAAGAGGAAAGCGTAGACGGAAGAAACGAGTTATGGAAGGCTATGAAGAGTGGATAGAAGCCTGGCTGATAGAAGATCAAAGGATGCCCAGGAAGCAAAGGCAGACAGCCAAAGTTATGTACGAATCACTTCTGGAATTAGGCTATCAGGGTTCTGATCGAACTGTTCGGGAATATGTGCGCCGTATCAGACAGGAGATGCAAAACAAGGCCCAGGAACAAGCCATACGACTTGAGCAAATCCCTGGTGAGGCACAAGTAGACTTTGGAGAATTCAAGGCTATTACCGGCACTGAACTAAAAACTTACTATGAGCTGGTTCTGTCATTTCCCCATAGCAATGGACAAGCTTGTCAAGTGCTTCCATCGGAAAATACTGTCTGCTTTCTCCATGGACTTCAAAGTATTTTCGAAATAATCGGTGGTGTCCCTAGTGTTATCAGGTTCGATAATCTGGCGCCTGCTGTTAAGAAAATACAGACAGGTACAGATCGTGTTTTGACAGAGATGTTCAAAACATTTCAGTGGCACTACCGGTTCGAAGCTGAATTTTGTAATCCCGGTAGAGGGCAGGAGAAGGGTCATGTAGAAAACAAAGTCGGTTATGTTCGTCGGAATAATTTCAGCCCGGTGCCGGTTATTAATGATCTTGAAGAATTCAACAGGGAATTAAACGATAAAATGCGGGCAGATAGGGACAGAATGCATTATACAAAAGGAACTCTCATTAGTGAATTATGGGAGGAGGATCTAGCCCAACTACTACCATTACCCAGCACCCCCTTGGAAATTGTCCAGTTAAATACTCGGGTGGTTAATAAATACGGCGAAATAAAAGTAGATAAATATTTGTATCGGGTTCCTAATGTCTCTCCTGGCAATCGAGTTCTCGTTAAGGCGTATTGGGATCGCATTGAGATATTAGACGAGTACGGAGAGAAACTTTTACACAGCTGTCCGAGGTTGTATTTGCAAAGTGCCAAAGACATTGATTGGGCCTCAGAACTAGAGATATTTATCAGAAGACCAAGGGCAGTAGAGCGGGCTGTTTATCTTAAAGCTCTTCCGGATTGCATCAAAGATTATTTTCTATCTACTGAAGATTTAAAAGAACGTCGTCAGCGGATCAAAGCTATGGTTGACGTCTTAAGACAGTACCCTCTGAATATTGCTATAAAAGCTGCCGAATTAGCATTATCATATGGTAAAACAGATGAAGGCAGCCTTAAGACCTTCGCAGCTTATGAAGAAGGTGCGTTTGATACTGCCCCCACTCCGCTTGAAGAACCATGGACACCCTCAGAAGTAGCACAGTGGCAGCCGGATTTGTCCATCTATGACCTATTAGGGGTGGTGAGCTCCAATGAATGAACTGACAGCAGTATGCAAAAAGCTCAGGCTGGGGAATCTTGAAGAATTGGCAGTACAGGTGGAGTTTAAAAATGAGATTCAGTACCTAACAGACGTGTTAAAGCTCGCAGCCAAACGCCGGGGTGCGATCGTCAACTCGAAACTGATCCACTTGATCATTGAAAGTGATCCACCCTTGATCTTTTGAAACTGATCCACTTGATCACTGGATCACTGTTCAGTTATCACCGGTGAACATAATACCACCCGGGGAGAATGTGTTACCTAATCCTAATCCATTGCAAAACCTCCTGTTTCCTTGCTTAGTCTTTGCTTAAATCGATAAGACTCTCCATTCATGTTGAGGATGTGAGCATGGTGAGTCAATCGATCAATAAGTGCTGCCGTCAACATCGAATCGGGGAAGAGTTCACCCCAGCGGGAGAATTCCAGGTTGGTGGTGATGATTACGCTACCCCGCTCATTTCTAATAGACAGCAGGTGGAACAGTAATTCAGACTGGCTTTTCGAAAAAGTCAGGTATGACAGCTCATCCACAATTAAGAGGTCCATTTTCTCGAGTTTTTGTTCCAAACGGCTTAACCTGTGGTCATCCCTGGCCTCCACCAGTTCAGTGACCAGGTTAGCTGCTGTGTAGAAACGAACTTTGTACTTCTGTTTACAGAGCCTGATACCCAACCCAATGGTAAGATGGGTTTT
>CALBJS010000204.1 GCA_937892995.1 uncultured Peptococcaceae bacterium
ATATCCGATATCGATTATTAAATCAGCTAATTCGATTGACTTTTTATTTCCTGTCACACTTTTAGGGGATGAGTTAGAGCAGATAATACCTTTAATATCTTTTTTCCCATGTACTATTACCCCTTGATTAAGTAGAGTTCGCTCATCGATACCTCCAACCGTAGTAAAATGGAGAAATCCTTTGGTATTAATATAAGTGATCATTAATCCTATTTCGTCAAGATGGGCAGCCAACATTATTTTTTGGTCACTAGCAAGCCCTTTTTTTCGAATATAATAATTACCAATAAAATCTGAAGATATTTCAACATCGTAAATACTAAATATTCTATCTAGAAAAGGTGCAAGTCTATGTTCATAACCAGAGACACTTGGATTGTCCGAAAGGAACATGATTATTTCTCTGGCAAGCTCAAGCGAATTTTTCTGCAATTTAATCTTCCTTTCTTTGGGACGTATTATCCTCGGAACTAAAGAAGACCTCAATAGAATCTCCTTTATTCACAACTTTACCCGCATCAGGGAATTGTTGATGAGCGAGACCACTTCCTATGAATTTATAACGAAGATCAAGTTTACCTAATACTTCCCCTACTTGTCTCATCGTTAGTCCTGTAAGATTAGGAACGGCTACTTCACCTTTTTCAGGTTTTTTTTCTGGGGATACCGGTTTTGTCTGATTATTACCTGGAATAGTTTCTGAATTTAAATTGTTCAGCTTACTTGGTGTACTTGCTGAAACAGGTATTCCGTAATATTGTAAGGCACTTTCGATTATTTTTTTGACATGTGGGCCCGCTAGAGTACCGCCTTGGATTAGTTCTCCTTTAGGGGTATCGAGTGCTATTAACACTGCGATCTTAGGACTCTCAGCAGGGGCATAGGCCACAAAAGAAGCGACAAAATCTGTTGCTGAGTATGCACCTGTTTCAGGTTCAATCTTCTGACCTGTTCCAGTTTTACCTGCAACCTTAATACCAGGTATTTTTGCTCTGCCTCCGGTCCCTTTATCTACGACATCAACCAAAATTCCTGTCATTATCGTGCTAGTCGTTTTGGAGATAACTTCACGTACTACCTTTGGCTCATTTAACATGAGGATTTCTCCATCCTTATTAGTGATCCTGTCTAAAATATATGGTTGAAGAAGGTTACCCCCATTGGCAACAGCACTAATAGCGGTTAAAAGTTGGATTGGAGTTACAAGATTAGCTTGGCCAAAAGACATTGTTGCTAATTCAAGATCTTTAATCCTATTTTTTTCTATCAATAAACCTTGTTCTTCCCCGGCAATATCTATTTTAGTCTTGCTGCCAAAACCGAATGACTTTAAATAAGTGTAAAAGGTCTCTTTGCCAAGTAAGGCACCTACCTTAGCTAGAACAACATTAGAGGATAATTCCATTCCCTTAGCAAAAGAGATATCACCATGTGCTTTACGGTCTGAATCCCAGTTAGTTATTCTTCTAGAACCCGCAATAAGATATCCCGGATCGTTGAACAATTGTTTAGGAGTAACCACACTTTCTTCAAGAGCAGCAGCTCCAGTAATAATTTTAAAAGTCGACCCCGGCTCATAGATCATACTAATAGCAAGATTCTTACGCTCACCCGGCTTACTATTTGTATAACTATTAGGATCGAAGGTTGGTCTAGAACCCATTCCAAGAATTTTACCACTCATGGGATCCATTGCCAAAATAACAGCTCTTTGCGGTTGACATTCCTCAATAATTTTATCAAGTTCCTGTTCAACTAGATGCTGAATTGTTGAATCAAGAGTTAAATTTAGATTATAACCGGAGGAGAGATCTTGATTCGTCATATTTTTTTCCGGATTACCTTGGGATTTAAACTCCTTTTCACCCTTTAGTTCACTGTTATAAAAATATTCTATTCCCTCGACACCATCCCCAGCCAAATTAACTATGCCTAGAATTGAAGCGGCCATGTTAGCGGTTGGGTAAACCCTTTTATAAGTATCCGTAAAACCTATTCCTGGAATGTTTAATTCTCTGATTCTATTAGCCTTATCAATATCAACTTGACGAGCAAGACTCACCCAAGAAAGGTCTTTGGAAATTAGTTCCAAGATGTCTTTGTTGTTTTTTTCCAGAATAAGTGCAATACTATCAGCTATTTCTTGAATTCTTTTAGTGATTTCCTCGTTGGACGGTTTTTCACTGCTATTAGAAATATACTTTGCTAAGGTTTTAGGATCGGCATATATATCTTTCGCTGGGACACTTTTCGCTAGAATATTTCCTTGGGCATCGACAATCATTCCTCTTTCAAAAACCATGGTTTGACTATTCATTCGAAAAGTTGCTCCTCTTGCTTTTAATTCTGAGGCATTCAAAATTTGAAGGTAAAAAAGTTTACTAATTATTAAAAGGGAAATTATTATTAATGAAGCATATACGTACCACTCTCGTGTGAAATAATTACCTTGTTTGTTCTTCACTGAAATTTTCCTTTCAAATAGGATGGGATACTCTCTATATATTAGCATATTTCGGGGTGATATAATGCATAAAAAGCTCACATAATCTTAACTATCGATGGTAATAAAATTAATAATAACCACCTTGCTAAGATTTGTGAGCTTAGTTGTATTGTCCCCTATTAGTTTTAAAGGATTCAATGTAAATTTTGTCTTTTTTTCTTTAATAAGATTAGTATACAGCCAATAAGAACTCCCCCGAGGAGTCCACCAAGATGAGCATAATTGTCTATACCAGGTGCAATTACACCAAATAATAAGTTAATACCCAAAACTATTAACAGGTTAGTAATAAGACCGCTTCGCCAAAAAAAAGGGTTTTTCCATCCATAGGCTACAATAGCACCCAAAAGTCCAAAAATAGCACCTGAAGCTCCGGCAGAAATATTAGGACTGAAAAAATAACTAAATAAAGAGCCGGTCAAACCGCTAAAGAGATAAATCAAAATGAATTTGCCGTGGCTGAAAATTTTTTCAGTATATTTTCCTAAGGCTAACAGAGCATAGGTGTTAAAGAGTAAATGAGTAAAACCGATATGAATAAACATAGAAGTAAATAAGCGCCAGTATTGACCAGCTTGAATTAAAATATTAACTTTAGCACCAAAGATGATTAGATTCTTATAATTTGTTGAGCCACCAGCCATAGTCATTATTATAAACATAATAAGATTTAAAATAATCAATGTATATGTAACAAAGTATTCCTTAAACTCTTTTTTATAAATTTGGCTCATATATACTCCACCTATTGTTAGATTTTTAAAAATTCAATTTGAGATGCAAATGGCTTTTAAACTTGCATCTCAAATTAAAATAAAGTAAGAAGATATGCTATATATAGATGTTCGGTATCTTGGACTAAATATTTTAGGATTAGTAGCGGTGAGGAATAAAAAGTCTCTCACCAGGATAAATAAGGTCAGGATTATCTAGATGATTGTATCCAGCAAGTTCATGCCAATCCAGCTCGAACTTCTTAGCAATTTTATAAACTGTATCCCCTTTTTGCACAACATATACTTGAGGTTGGGTTTTATTAGTTTCTATTTCAGCGTATTCAAAGCAAGGGTCACAGTAACCATAGGGGTCACAGGAATAACCCATTTGCGTTTGGTAAGAATACATGCCATCTGGTGCAATTTGTTCTGGAGTATAGCCTTCATAAGGCATTCCAGGTGCTGGGACTCCAGCCATAGTACCAAATGGATTTACCATATTAACCGCCGGCGGTTGATTCATAAAGCCAGTTTGTTTTTTCCCAAAGAACATTTCTTTCCATACCTCCTTTTTGATATATGGTATGGAATAATCACTAGAAAGTGCCTGTACATGGTAATAACTGTATTAAATAATTTTGAATTTTCAAGTAGAAAGATATCTTTCTACTTGAACCGCCGCCAAGGCTCCATCACCCACAGCGGTTGCCACCTGCCTTAATGGAGTGTTACGTATATCCCCGGCAGCATAGACGCCTTCAATATTAGTTCTTAGAAATTCGTTAGTAATGATATAACCTTTTTCATCAGTATCAAAATAATCAGAAACAAATTTCGTATTGGGTTCAGTTCCTACATAGACGAAAACCCCATCTACATTTAGTTCATTTTTCTGTTTAGTATTTACATTCATAAGAATTATTTTTTCTACTTTATTATTACCATCTATTTCCTCTATAATTGATTCTAAAATAAACTTGATTTTAGGGTTTTCTTTTGCTTTCTCTACAGCAATATGTGCTGCTCTAAATTCATTTCTTCTATGAATGATGTAGACTTGAGAAGCAAATTTAGTTAGGTAAACTCCTTCTTCGAGAGCAGCATTCCCTCCCCCAATTACGGCTACCTTTTTCCCTTTATAAAAAGCACCATCACAAGTTGCACAGTAGGATACACCACGACCGTGGAATGTGTCTTCCCCTTTTGCCCCTATAAAACGCGGTTTAGATCCGGCTGCAATAATAACCGCTCTGGATTCAATGGTTTGTTGTTCTGTAATAATCTGTTTTACAGATCCAACAAGCCCCATTCTAATAACTTGCTGGAATATGAATTCAGCACCTTGATTTAAGGCCTGTTTATAAAAAAAATTCGAGAGCTCAAATCCTGAAATTCCCTCTGGAAAACCAGGGTAATTATCAATTTTTTCAGTGGAAGCGACCTGTCCACCAGGCATCATAGATTCTAACACAACGGTCTTGAGACCTCCCCTAGCTGCATATAAAGCTGCCGTTAAGCCGGCGGGCCCACCTCCTATGATAGCTAGATCATACATATTATGCACCACCTTAAACTTCTTAAGTAATTTAAAGTATATCTCAAAAATTTGTATTAAGAAAGTAAAAAGGAAGGTATTTCTTCAAAATGAAAGAATATATAAAAATTATCAAAAATAAAATCCTTCTATTTACATATATTAGTAATAGTTGTCCTTATTTTTCCTAAAGGGAGGAGACTTCATTGAAACCAGTATATAAAATTCTAATATTATTAATTGTAGGCATAGGAATTCTTTTAGGAATCAGCGGATTATACGAAGATTGGTTATGGTTTAAAGATCTTGGTTATGAAGCTTTATTTTGGACGCCAATATTAAGCAAACTTGTTATTCAGTTAATCAACGGCACCATACTTTTTCTCTTAATATCTGGGACACTATTATCTGGGCGACATGCCTTTACAACATTTTATAATGAAAGATTTCGGAAGAAAATTAGATTGGTAGAAGAAATTAATCGACCGGTTAATGCCATAAGTCCCCACAAAGCAACAATTTCACTTCTTTTAATCTCTGCAATTATTAGCATCATGGTAAGTTTTATTGTTGGATTTACCGGGTGGCTTGATGTTTTATCTTTTATAAACTCATCTTCTTTTAATTTCTCAGATCCGCTTTTTAATAAAGATTTAAGTTTTTTTGTTTTTAAACTTCCTTTTTTACATACAATTTATAATGCTTTTTTCTCACCCGTAGTTATTTTGACTTTATTTACCACCTTTTTTTATGTTATTACCGGAGTGATAAGATTCTATTCCGTTAGAATTTGGAAAAAAGATGCTATTGTGATCAGTACAACAGCAAGGAAGCATATCGGAATCCTCTTAACTATTCTCTTTGCATTAAAGGCCTTTGGCTATTATTTAGATATTTATCGGCTAGTGTATTCCCAAAAAGGTCATGTAGTCGGTGCGGGATATAGTGACATCACTGCTACCTTGCCAGCCTTAAAAGTATTGATAGCTGTATGTATTCTTAGTTTTATTCTTTCTTTATTTGCTATTTTCACCAAAGAACCTCGTTTGATTACAACTCCGATTCCATTTTTGATTGTATTTTCTTTGATTTTCAACGGGGTAGTTCCTTCTCTAATCCAATCTCTAGTTGTAGTCCCTAACGAGTTGCAAAAAGAATCACCGTATATTGCTAATGAGATTAGATTAACAAGATTTGCCTATGGGCTGGACAAAATTGAAGAAAGGAATTATCCGGGTAATATCTCTCTTAGTGTCAAAAATTTACCTGGAGAAATCGAAACCCTCAACAATATTAGACTTAATGATCCACGTCCCATGATGCAGATCTACACCCAAAAACAAGGAATTCGCTCCTACTATAAATTTAATGATATCGATATTGACAGATATTTTATCAATGGAGAATACCGTCAAGTTATGATCTCTCCGCGAGAGATCTCAATCGAAGATTTAGACACGAAAGCCCAGACTTTTATTAATACAAGGTTTAAATATACCCATGGTTTCGGATTAGTAGCCTCTTTAGCCAATGTGGTTACCACTAAAGGGCTTCCTGCTTTCGCTGTAAATAACATTCCCCCCCAAAGTGTTTTTCCAGAATTAAGTGTAACAGAACCACGAATATACTTTGGAGAACTAACTAAAGATTGGGTTGTAGTGAACACAAAATTTAAAGAATTTGATTATCCTCAGGGGAATGAAAATGCAGAAAATAGCTATAAAGGTAAAACAGGGATCGCTTTTACCCCTCTTAATAAATTGATGCTTTCTCTACATAGGGCAACCCCTAGTATCTACCTTGCCAGGGAGGTAACCCCAGAAAGCAAGATTCTTCTCTACCGTAATATAATCGAAAGAGTACAAAAATTAGCCCCATTCTTAAGATATGATGGTGATCCTTATACCGTTATCGATAATGGAAGAATTAAATGGATTATTGACGCCTATAGCACTGCGAATACCATACCCTACTCTAGCAAATACCCTAACCAGGATTTTAACTATATAAGGAACTCACTTAAGGTAGTTATCGATGCCTATGACGGGACAGTGGACTTCTATATAGCTGATTATGAAGACCCTATTCTCCAGACTTTAATAAAGATTTTCCCAGGAGTCTTTAAAGATCTTTCCGAAATGCCTCATTCCTTAAAAACACACCTTCGCTATCCAAAAACTATGTTTAAAATTCAATGTGATATGCTTAGTACTTTCCATATGACCAATACAAAAGTTTTTTATAATAAAGAAGACGCTTGGAGTATTGCTAAAGAACTTTACGGTTCAAGCACTCAAAATGTAGAGCCCTATTTCGTGATAATGAAACTTCCCGGGGATAACACACCGGAGTTTGTTCTTATTCAACCTTTCCCCCCTGCCTCTAGTCAAACTAACTCCCGTAACAACCTAATTGCCTGGCTTGCAGCAAGGATGGATGGCCATAACTATGGAAAACTGGTCTTATTTAAACTTCCAAAAAATATTGAGATTGATGGTCCATTCCAAATAGAATCAAGAATAGATCAAGATCCTGATATTTCGCGTCAATTAGCACTCTGGAATCAGAAAGGTTCTAATGTTATAAGAGGAAACCTCTTAGTCCTTCCTATTAGTGGGAATTTCCTTTTTGTTGAGCCCGTGTATCTCCAATCAACAACTAACGGAAGTATTCCCGAAATGAAAAGGGTAATAGTTGCCTTTGAAGATAAACTTATGATGTCTAATTCTTTAGAAGAGGCTTTAAAGGGAATATTCGGGAAGAACGCACCGGTCCTTACCGCTCCTCAAGAAGAACCTCTGGATGACCCTTTGGAACCAACTGAAAATGATCCCGCTTTAGAGAAACCTGATCTAAACCAAATATTAGAACAAATCAAGCATATACGGGAAATGCTTGATTCGCTAGAAAACCAGCTAACCAACCTGAATAATACTGATTTAGAGTTTAGTGCAGAAGAAAACTCTCTAGAAAAATAGATAAAAATTTTACTAATAAAAATTAATCAGATTGAACGCCAATAATACTTATTCAATTTTGGTAATATTTCTAAATACATTTTCCCTGTTGGCGATAAAACAATTGTGCTATTTGATGTTTTTTTAGAGATGCATTTGCCATCAGGATAGACAATATCGAGGCGTTCAGCACCTTGAAAAAACACTTTATGATCGGGGCTAATTATTACTTTATGATGATTAAGAGAAATATTACCCTCCCAAAGGATATCTTTTTTAGGTTGGTTATTTGGTATTCCTACCGAGTAAAGGAGTATTTTTTGAAGAGAAGTCCCCTTTGTTTTGCCAATAAACAATAAATTGTCTTGACAGCCAAGAAGTTTATTAGCGGGGTTATCGGTAATCAAATCCCACTCCCTACCTTTTACAGAATAAATGCTTTTTTTGCTAGTCTCTACATAAACAGTCCCAAATTTATTAGATACGGACATAGCTAGGATATGCTCTGTAGCCTTGTCAAGTCTATTAATGTTTTTCATTATATCAATAGTAATTAATCTCTTGTTTTGATCTTTATCGCTATATAAAATATACAAGTTATTAGTATAAGTAGATACTTCGATTGTTATTATTTCGTGAATAAACTGATTAAATAATCGATCTAATTTAGGGCTAAAGGTAAAATCTAAGTTTGAGGTAGGAGCTGTGGGAGCGGTATCAAAATTCAAAGAAAATAAAGAAGTAGTATAGTCGATATCAGAATTGTTTTTAACTAAATATACCATACTGTTCCTATCCGGAAGCCATTTGTATCCTAAAATGGAATTTGGCCTTTGGTGTAAACTGGAAAAAACAATTTTGTTATTTGTTAAGTCTATTACGTTAAGTAAGTTTTCGGAAATATAAGCTAAATATCTATTATTAAAAGATAAGCTATGATTAGAGGCTCTACAAAGATCATCCTTTATCGAATAAGGTTTATCAATACGAAAAGAAGGATTTAATAACTGCTCTGTTTGCCAATCAAGAATAAAAAAGATACCAATTTGTAATGCAATTGTAATTATACCTAAAAAGGCTACTACCTTTCCTCTCTTCAAGACATCTACCTCACTACCCGCTATTTAAGATTATCCTTGGATAAAACTACAAAAGCTGTAGGAATATATCTTTCTCCATAAATATTCCATAGTTTGTTTAAGATTTGACCCTTGTAAACCATTTCGGTAGAAGAACCGCCATCAAGATTAGCGGCATTTTGGGCACCATATTCAATAAAAACATTCATTAGATCTCTAAGAGTGGCTCCCATGCTCCATCCTGGCTGTCTTCCATCAATTACAGCAAGGATAACTGTGCCATCAGCTTTTTGACCGATTCCAGTTCTAGGAGCTAATCCCCAGCCACCGTCTCCTTTGATCTGAGGTTTCCCTTCTATTAATAGATTAGGGTGGAAAGTTACAGCACATTGAATTTTCTTAGAATCAACTTCTTTGGCAGACATCGTTTCGAGGATGAGTTTTCCATCAATATCAAAACCGATTATATTCGTTGGGTCAGGTCCAATACTGTTATGAATCACAATACTGTCTATTACTGTAATTCCGTCCGGAAAAGCACCATTACCTTGGGCATTGGGATCATAGAAGCCGCCAGCATTTATGCCGGCAATGGCATTGTTTTCTGTTACTAGTTCAGTTAATCTTTGGCCGGCGGTTCCTAATTCCCGAGAAACGGCAATTTTCACTTGTTGAGGATCGTTAATAAGCATTATCTTTCCCTTGAAACTTCTTCCATTAATTTCTTCGACTCTAAGGCCGTTTACTTCATCAATTATAGCGTGCTCTTTACTTAGGATTACAGGTTCTACCGTAATTATTTCTTTACTATATTCTTTAGCGAACCCAGCGATCTTTTCTTTAGACAAAAAGAATTCTGCAGCTTGAGGATGGCGAGATGTAAGTATTGTCTCCAAAGCAAAAAGTTTGAGAGAGTTAAACGGCCCATAAAAAACAACAAAAGGAGTTAATAACAAAAATAAGACAATATTAAATACTAGAAAATATAAAAATTTTTGTGCTCTTTTCATAAACATTGCCTCGTCGATTTAATATAAGGTCGCAGGTACTGAATTGCCTGACTAATAATGATTAAGTAATTAAATGTAAATTTTTATAAAGAATTATTAAAATAATAAAATAGAAACTGTACTACTTTTAATTACATTAAAATTCATTATACTACTAGTGACTTAAAAACGAAATAAGTGCTCATTGTGAACACTTATTTTAAAATCTTTTAATTATTAATTTTAGGAGTAGTTAATCATTTTACAGATGAATCGACATTATAAATAATTTTTGCTTCAGTATTCTGTGATATTCCACCCTTTTCATTAGCTTTTATGAAAAGAATCATTTCATGTTGGCCCGAGATAGCACTTTTCCCTTGAGCATCTCCTAACGCCTCGATGTTCTCAAAGTCAATTTTTGCTGTTGCACCTGGTTCTAGAATGGGTATTACCCCTTCTTTACTAAGTTTCCGAGTTTTGTCTTCTAGGGATGAGATTAT
>CALBJS010000205.1 GCA_937892995.1 uncultured Peptococcaceae bacterium
ATATGAGATTGAATCTGTCCAATATTGGACAGATTCAATCTCATATCCACCTTCTGCGTCTTCCATTACAGTTTCATGGAAACACTTCCAAATTTCCCCCGGCTGCCAATAGTATTCCCCATCTGTCGTTACATAGAGCATATACTGCTTTGCTCCCGTTTTTAGTTTTGGCATATCGGCTATCATTTGATCGAAAATCTTTTGATCGAATATCATGTTATCTTGATCCTCCTCTTCCCCTTTACAATATAGGTGAATTTCCCCATCAGAAAAGCTGACTTCTTCGCCTTCCACATAAGTATTATGATTATTATAAAAGCTACAATTAGGATAACCCATGGTACGATGCTTTTTGCTTTTTTTGCCTCAGCAGGATCTACCTGCTCTTGCTTTTCCTCTGTCACATAGATAATCTTCTTTGTAGTTTCCAATTCTTTGTTATGTTTGGATTGCTGTTCTTCCTCACTTTGGACACTTTCGATTGGTTTTTCCTCAATCGTAGTTTTCGTAACAATCGGATGGCTATTACCATACAAAACCGACAGAAAGGCAACCAGCCCTACCACAATGGCTATAATACACAACACTTTAAATTCACTGTCTGAAAACAGCGGCATTTTCAGCTGCGCATTTGAGTACATATTCAAGAGAATAATGTTCGTTTTGCGGAGACTGGAATATCTCGAAGTGCCCGCAGGCCATACGCATAACATAGACCATGTTAAAAGCAAAAGGGAAATTACGCTCTTTTACTTTGCGTAGGTATTCAGCCTCTTCCTCACAGGTTGCTCCTGCAATTAATCTGTCATATTCGGGATAGTATTTTCCATTGACAGCAGGAGTCATAAGTTGATAATTGATTCTGTTCATGTTAACCCTCCTTTTCTAAGCCGGTTTCAACCAGCAAAATCTTTAAGCAGTTTTGACTGCAACAGTAAAACAACCTACAGAAATAAGAAAACCCCCGGATTTCTCCGGGGGTACTTACCCGTTTAAATTACTTCAAGAACGGTTTCGCTCATTATTTCAGAATTGCATCATTATTTTAGCAGCTTATAGAAAAGACCTAGCAATCCCACCATTAACGTCAACTGTCCGGCCCAGAACACAAACATCCACTTTATTATGTCTGCCCGGACTTCAGCTATTTGCTGTTTTACTTCACCGATCTGCTTTCCCAGATCGGCTTTTGTTTCAGCAAGCCGTTGTTCCAATCTTCCAGACGCAGTTTCGTTAAAGTTATCCTTCAAATTCTTATACGACTGATTGATTAGCTCAACCAGATCCTTAGCCCCATCATCCCCCAATTTTGCACGAAGGGTTTCAGGAATAACGAGAATTTCAGACATAGATATCACCCGCCCTTCACCTCCATTTTATACGTCAGGCACGGCATGGTCAAGGCACGACTCTAGTTAATTATCGCTTACTTTTTTGCGTAGATCTCAACACTTTAAAGAATTGTCCGGAATACTTCAAATATTACATACACAAAATGTTAGTATCGTATAAGTAATTAGAATACAAAGAGCGATAGCGATTTTCATGTCATCCCTCCTTCCTTTAAACCGGAACCCCGGCGAAATTAATTAGTAGGTTACCCCGCGATAAAAAAATCCAACAAAAAAAAGACCCACCAATTTATTCGGCAGGTCTTTCGGGATCATTCATCCTTACAAATTAAAAGTTGGTTTTCAATTTGAACAGTGAATTTCAATCCAAGTATCACGCTTAAGAAAATGTTTTTGGTTAATATAGCCTCCTACAACAAGGTTGTGTAAAACATTCCGCGTTTCAGGATTCTTTTTTAGTTTCCGTTTGAGTTTCCAATAGCAATAGAATTGATATATCCCGATATTCTTTAGAAAAACGCGGCACCAATGATCGATTTCATCATAGAAGTACAGACCAACCAAGCACAAGAAACAAACGGAAAACCCAAGCACAAACTCAATCATAGCGAAAATGGTACCCCCTCCTTTTAAACTGGTATAACCAGCAAAGTTTAAGCGGCATATACCGCAATAAAAGGCTAACAAAAAAAGACCTGCCAATTAAATACTGACA
>CALBJS010000206.1 GCA_937892995.1 uncultured Peptococcaceae bacterium
CTTTATTACTTATTCAAAAGAGACTTCCCTGGTTATTGGTCTTGGTATTTATGAATATCTTTTCGGGAGCAGGAATCGCCTATTTCGAGGAAACTATTAGTACAGCCATAGCCTTAGTCTTCTTTTTACCTTTATTGATTGGTAGCGGAGGTAACGCCGGTTCCCAATCGGCTACCCTCATGATTCGTTCTTTAGCTGTGGGTGATGTAAAAATAGGGGATTGGTTTAGATTGCTCAGGAAAGAAGTTTTTGTGGCCCTATTATTAGGCGTGGTGATGGGCTTGGCTGTTTCTGTTATCGGAGTCTTTAGAGCAGGAATAGATGTAGCAGTAGTAGTGACTTTGGCCATGATTGCGGTAATCGTAGTAGGAAGTACCATCGGCATGTCTTTACCATTCATCTTCACAAAATTGAAGCTCGATCCGGCTACTGCCAGCGGTCCTTTAGTTGCTTCTATGGTAGATATTACAGGAATACTGATTTATTTTTCTATCGCCACCTGGTATTTAGGGATATAATAAAGGTGCCTGAAGGCTAACTTTAGGCACCTGGTTGCTAGCAGAAATAACTTTGTAAACGGGGAGGAATTCTGTTGAGTAAGAAAATTCTTGCTATCACTCTAATAATTAGCTGCTTTCTCCTAAATAGTATGCCGGCCCCAGCTTTAGACTTTAATGCCGGGAAAACTGCTAGAACTGCGAACTCTGCTGAAATGGGGGTGCAGAAGGTATTATCCAAAAAAGATGAAGCAATCTTAGAAAAGTTTCGGAATGCAAAGAAGTGGATTGGGGAACGGAAACCTTTAGTTAATAGGTTTTTTACTGACAATATGGTCAGGTTCAAAAATGGAATGGACAAAGCTTTTCAAGACATTATGACTAAAATTAAGGAGTTCAAAGATAAGGTAGATAGGAAAAACTATACTCTGATGGAAAAGCAAAGAACACCCAGCCTATATTTAGAAGAATATTCCTGATTATCCACCTTCTTCATATATAGCAAGTATAAATTATTCCTCAGATACCGGGTTATTCATACAGGATTTCCTTGGGAGAGATAATCTCTAGTTTTAGGTTTGCTAATAGATAAATATATTTTTTTTTTTAAAGGTCCTTGAAAGGATTAGTCCTCACTTCTAGGCTGTAGAGGTGAGGATAGTTTTTACTGATATTTTCAAGATAATTCAGCCATTCAATAATCAGACTGCTATAGATTCTTTCGATATCGGTAGTCAGGTGGTCGATATCTGCCGGAGTCAATGGTCCGATCGATGAACGTTGGAATAATTCTTGTTGTAAGTGGAAGATGGAAAGGATCAAGAAATTAAAAGAACGGTCTTCTGCTAAAATAGGATTCTGCAATAGGGTGAGCATAAACTTTCGTCGTTCATTCAGGAAAAAAGAGAGTGGCCCGAAGTCACTGTCTACTAATTCGAACGGGGTTGCTATGGTGAGGGTTTTTGCTTCTATAAAATCCTCAGATGTCCATTTTTCGGAAAAGAGAAGGTTAGCACTTAGCCGGAGGGTATTTTTATTGGATTGAGAAAGTAGCTTAAGGAGGAAAAGTCCCATTTCGGAGTAAAATAAGCCGATAGTTGTATTTTTCTTTCTATATAACAGGGGTTTCTCTCGTATTTTGAGCAATTCATCAAGAACGAAGGTGGTGAAGAGGACTAAGAGCGGAAGAAAAGCAATATTTAAGAAAAAACTTTCGATTATGACTTCGGGTTTGCCAAAAACTAAATAGTATAAAAGGTATAAGACGAATGAAATAAAGATGAAGATCAGGATGCTTTTGCGATGGGTATCGCGAACCTTCATGAATAAACCTCCTTGGATATGCAGAGAATGGTACTTTATTCAATGGCGGCTGGGGTGGTATCCGAAGCTTCTGAGGACAAATCACTAGAGCCAATGCTGTTGGAGGCTTTTACTTTGTAATAGTAGGCAGTTTTTGGTGATAGGCCAGTGTCGGTATAAGTCTCAGAGGGGACACCCTCAATAATTGAAGTGTAAGTTCCGGTGGAAGAGGACGATCTGTAAATGGAATAGGAAGTTGCTCCGTCTATCTTGGACCAGGTTAACGTTATTTGACTGGAGCTGTCGGCAGTAGCTGTAAGATCCCTTGGTGCCGCTGGATAAGTTGTTGCACTAACCTCTGAAGAATAGGAACTTGAGCCTGCACTATTAGAGGCGAGCACCTTATAATAGTAGGTGGTATTTGCAGCTAAGTCGGTATTGGTATAGGAAGTAGAGGATACAGTGCTAACAAGGCCGTAGATCCCGGAAGGGGAGGTGGAGGTGTAAACGGAATAGGACGTTGCTCCGTCTACAGCGGTCCAGGATAACTCTATTTGAGTTGAGCTAAGGGCTAGGGCTGTAAGTTTTGTAGGAACAGGCGGTTTACTGCCCGCGTTGGTGGTTGCACTAGCGGTTGCAGAATAAGCACTTGAGCCGGCACTATTGACGGCCCGTATTTTATAATAGTAAGCAGTATTTGCGGCCAGACCACTATTCGTATACGCTGTGGATGTTACAGTAGTAAGAAGGGAGTAAGTCCCGGAGGAAGAAGTCGACCTGTAAATAGAGTAAGAAGTTGCTCCGCTAACCGCAGACCAGGACAAAACTATTTGGCTGGAACTCTTAGCTGAAGCGGTAAGATTGGTAGGGATAGACGGGATGATAGCGGCAAAGGTAGTAGCATTAGCCACTGCAGAATAGGAGCTTGAACCGGCATTATTACCAGCCCGAATTTTATAATAATAGGTAGTATTCGCAGCCAGACCGGTGTTGGTATACGCTGTGGATGTCACGGTAGTAAGAAGGGAGTAGGTTCCGGAAGAAGAGGTTGCTCTGTAAATAGAGTAAGAAGTTGCTCCACTGACCGCAGACCAAGACAAAGATATTTGGCTGGAGCTTTTAGCTGAAGCAGTAAAATTGGAAGGAACAGACGGCACACTAATTGAGGTCTTGGCATTGGCTACGGCGGAATAAGGGCTTGAACCGGCACTGCTTAAGGCTCGAACCTTATAATAATAAGTGGTATTCGCTTTAAGACCGGTGTTGGTATAAGATGTGGAAGTTACGGTGGAAAGAAGAGAGTAAGTACCGCCGGAAGAGGTAGCTCGGTAAATAGAATAAGAAGTTGCTCCATTTACCGAAGACCAAGATAGTGCTATTTGACTTAAGCTTTTAGCTGTTGCGGTAAGATTAGTGGGGGCGGACGGGATGCTGGTGGTACCGGTTAGGATATTATTGATAACGCTTTGCGGGACTACGCTTGTTCCTCCAAAAGTGATTAGTTTATTAATACTTTCATTATTATCTTTAAAATATTTTATGGTAACGGCCTGGAGTGGATTGCTAATAAGCACCACCGGTGAATTTGTAAGCGAAGCTAAAGCCGAACCTGCTAAAGCATCGGGAAAAGATTGGCCCGTCGCCAGATAACAGTTACCGAGGTTAAGCTCATTAGCGAATTCTTTCAGGATACTGCTATTGGTTTCATAGCGATTGGTCCCACTTAGTCTTCGGGGCGAGGGAAGTTGATTGAGCACCCTGTTACTAACCGCACTTGTCCCACCTACTATATAGGTGCTTTGAATATTTTCAAGATATTGTTTTAAGATGCTCGGCAAACTGTCTTGGGGAGTAAGCAGGATGGGGATACCTTTCATAGCGGCAATAGGGGCAATGGACAAAGCATCGGCGAAGTTTCCACCGGTGGCGATAATGGCTTGATCGCGATTTCCTAAAGTCTGAGCGACTCTGAATGATGTTTCGTAACGGTTATTGCCGGCAATTCTTGAAACTGAGATGCCCATGTTTTTAATTTCCAGCTCAGCAGAAAAGGGAATGACTCCCGAGCCCCCAATAAGGAAAACATGATTAACGTTTAAACGCGAAAGCTCAGCCTTGGTTTTTGGGTCTAAGCCGGCCTTGGAGGTTAATAAGATAGGGGCATTATACTTAGAGGCCAGCGGTGCGCTGCATAAGGCATCAGGATAATTTTCTCCGCTGACGATAATGGCGTAGGAAGAATAATCCCAGCCCGATTGGGAGATCTTGGCCGAGGTTTCATATCTGTTATTGCCGGCTAAGCGATCGGATGTTATGCGGGTTGAAGCAGAACTGCCGGTAGCGGTGGTACTGGCTATCTCGGAAAAAGAATTAGAACCGGAACTATTGACAGCTTCCACTTGATAATAGTAAGTTCTACCGGAAGTTAAGTTGCCATCGGTATAATTGGTAGAGGTGGTTCTAGCCAGCTCGGTATAAGTCCCCGAATAAGAAGTTGCTCTATGAATAATATAGGAGGTTGTTCTACTTACGGAATTCCAGGAAAGATAGATTTGTCCTGAGCCGATGGCCTTTGCCGATAGATTGGAGAATGTGGCGTAAGTAGTAGCGGAAGCTATAGCTGAGTAAGGACTGGAACCGGCACTATTAACTGCCTGAATTTTATAATAATAGGTTTTATTGGACGTCAGATCTGTGTCTGTATAACGCCTGGTTGTGACTGAATCGAGATAGGAGTAAGTTCCGGAGGAGGAAGTTGAGCGATAAATATCGTAAGAGGTTGCATCACTCACAGAACTCCAAGTTAGGCTTATTTCACTTGTACTTAGGGCCGATGCAGAGAAGTTTGTCGGGGTAGACGGAGCATTGAGAGCTAAAGCTATTGGTGGTGATAGGAAAGAAATCAGGAAACATAAGCCTATGGCCATTAGATTACGGTGGAATCTTCTCATCTTTTTTCCCTTCCTTATAAACAATAATCTCTTTGTATTCTATGTAAGGTGATTCGATTATACCATATTTGGGTATATTTTCCTTGATATTTTTGCTTGTTAAACAACTGTATTAATTTAGTTTAAGAAAGATATTAGATTAAAGATAGGTAATGTTTGGCGGATTATCGGAACGGGGGTGGACGAGCCTTACTAATCTCCGGCAGTTACCAGCAGTTCAGTAGTACTTACTATATCAAAAGGGAAATCATCATCACCTGGGCTATTGTGCTTAGTAACAGCGATATACTTTCCACTGGGATTTAGATACATGTAAACAAGCCATGTATCACCGTAATCGCCAGTTTGAGTTAGCTTTTGGGTTTTAGTACTGTAAGCTAAATATTTATTTGCATATTCTCCTTTAGATTTATCCAAGTTTGCAACACTAAATAAAAAAATGTATTCTTCATCTCTTTCAAAAGCACCCAGAAAATGACTGAATTGGTGTCTATCTTTATCCTCATCTGGAAAATCACGGGGACCATTATACATTTCGTAAGTGATTTGCTGCAAAGTTACAGGATCAAAAATCGTTCCTTGGTAGATACCGCCGGTTGTGTCTCCCGTCATAAAACATAGCTTGCTATTGTTAGTCCGGAAAATACCGTCGCTTAGCAGATTCTTATCTGAAATAAGAACGGATTTTTTTGTCTCGATATCAAATAGAAAAGTATTAAAATCCCCATCTTTGGATTCTCTGGAATAAACAAAACTCGTTTCATTCACGGGAATTAAGATTTCAGCATCTTTGATTAGCTCCTGTTCGCCGCTTTTATCTGCAGCATAAATACTGGGAGGGAATTTAAGGTTACGTCTGCTGTTATAGTAGAGCTTATCTTTCAATTGGGTTACCTTTGTAGACCAGTAAAGATAGGGTACTTCGCAATTATGACTAAGCCCGGTAATCTCTGGAGAATATTCTTCCGTAATTTGCACTTCTTCCCCTGTAGAGATGTTGACACTAAATAGACGATAACTAGTGGAAAAGAAGATGTTTTCGTTATCTAGCCACCCTGCTTCATTTATGTAGGGCTTATGTCCATCTGAACCTAGGCGGTATTTTTCAGTATTCAACAGCATTATGCTCGCATCTTTCGTAGCGTCCCGAACTTCAAGAGTATTGTCAAAACTTCCTATTGTAATCAGGATGTATTTCGATTTATCAGGTGATAAGAAGAAATTTGCCCAAGAAATGTCCCTTTGAGAAATGTCCCCCGACATCAGCGTAATAGTAGTACTATCTGAGGGGAAGAAGGCCTGAACTCCTTGATCGGTCAAATAAAACAATCTATCTTCCTGCCATTTAATAGATAGGGCTCGTATATCCTTAGGAAGCTCCGGCTCTTTGACTGAGACAGGGGTACTGGATTGGCATCCGGCAAGAATGAGCAGAAGAAAACAGATGAAGCCAAATAAGAATTTTCGCATTAAAAATCCCTCCCGGTATTTGGTGAAGCACTGGTCATGATATGAAATGCCCCGGCACCTCTTTGCGGAACATCTTTAAAGCTCTAATAAAGCCCCCGGTGCCAAGAAATAATGTTCTAGCATTGTCTCTCCATAATATGTAAAGCATTCTCTGAAATGTCGGTTTTTCCTTTGTCTTTGAAAAGATATTGCTTAGATACTCAAGATTTAAGCAATTTGGTGATATAATACTACAGACTATATTGGATGAAATAGTGAGTAGTAACTTTAAGATTACAATTATGGGGAGCGTACAGTATGCATGATGTTAAGGGAAATCAATGGATTTTAAGGGCTGTAATTTTTTTGACCAGTCAGACGATTTCCCTCTTCGGTTCATCTATTGTAGGCTTTGCTATTATTTGGTATATTACCCTGGAGACATCCTCGGGAAGTCTGATGACTATTTCCATTCTCTGTACTTTTTTACCCCAGATCTTGATTTCCCTTTTTGCCGGAGTCTGGGCAGATAGGTACAGTAGAAAAAAATTAATAATTTTCTCTGATTTATTTATAAGCTTTGCAACCCTGATCCTGGCTATATTTTTCTTATCCGGTGTAAAGTCTTTATCTCTGATATTTCTAGCGTCTATTATTCGTTCCATCGGTGCTGGGGTGCAAACACCGGCGGTGGGAGCTATCTTACCCCAAATTGTTCCCATGGAAAAGTTGACAAGGGTAAACGGAATTAATAGTGTAATAAGCTCGGTTACGCTGCTGCTCTCTCCTGCCGTCGGTGCACTTCTCCTAGGCAGTGCAGGATTCGCCTATGCCCTTTTATTTGATGTTGTTACTGCTATTATAGCGGTAATTGTCTTGAGCTTTCTCCAAGTAGAGGCTATCGTAAAGTCTGAGAAAGCAGCATCCACCATCAAGGAATTGATATCGGGGATAAGATACATTAGGGAACACATTCTTATTAAGTATTTATTGATATTTTATGCCTTATTCTTTTTCCTGATTACCCCGGCAGCTTTCTTGACGCCTCTTTTGGTAGAGAGGAGCTTTGGAAGTGATGTCTGGAGATTGATGGCTAACGAATTGTCTTGGACTATCGGTTCTGTTCTGGGAGGGATTTTTATTTCGATTAGGGGAGGTTTTAAAAACCGAATTTATACCATGGCTGTAGCTTGCCTTGCTTTTGGGATTACCTTTGCTCTGTTGGGGGTGGCGAATAATTTTATTCTTTATCTAACCATAATGCTTATTTCCGGGATTTTTATGCCGATTTTCAGCACATCGGAAATAGTACTAATTCAGGAAAATGTAGAAGAATTAATGCTGGGTCGGGTGTTTTCTATCATTCAAATAATTGCTTCGGTTACGATGCCTCTCGGTATGGTTATTTTCGGACCCATTGCTGATATTATTAAAATTGAGTATCTGATGATCGGAACCGGGATATTTCTTTCTTTTTTGGCCTTATACATATTCTCTAATAAAACAATTCTTTGCATGGATGAAGGCAATAAGTAGAGGATGATTTTAAGAAAAATTTAAGCTTCCTTCGCTACTTGAGAATAAATGTAGCAAGTACTATTATGTTATATAATGGGAGTTTGTTCCTTACTCCATAATTTCAAAGAATGGGGAGATAGGTATGCAATATCGTATTCAGGAAAACTGTAAAAATATTGATTGGCTGGCAGTTTATCGCGTATTACAGGAAGCCGGAATGGCGTCACATACCTTAGAAGAGACACAAAAAGCCTTTGAAAACAGCTACAGGGTTGTCTTTGTGTTTGACAAGGACTTATTGATGGGGGTAGGCAGGGCGATTTCTGATGGTTCCTATGAGGCCGGCATTTTTGATGTTGCTGTTTTGCCTGACTATCGGGGGAAAAAGATCGGAAAACTGATTATGGCTGAGCTTCACAAGGGACTGCCCAATATTAATGTTATCCTGTATGCTAAGCCAGAGGCCCAAAGTTTTTATAAAAAAATTGGTTATTCTAAAATGCTTACGGGAATGGCCAAGTTCGCCAGGGAAGACAGAATGCGTGAAAAAGGATATACCGATTAAAGTCTTATTTCTCAAAGGATTCGAAAATACTCATATGGCCCATAAGAGTCTCCGCTTTTTTTCCGTCTATTAGGAATTGGACCCTATCTACGTTCTCTAATTCCGTAAGGCTTTTAACTATTTGGCTTATGGTGAGCCCTTCCTGAAGTGATCCTCCGTGCAAACCTTCTTGGGCAAAATTGACGAAGGCGGTCCCATCTGATACTTCAACCCCCAGAAGCTTGCTGCCGGAGGGTATTCCGGTTGATAATTCATTGTTTTTGGGGCCCATCATCAATTCTCTGACAACGGCTTCTTCCAAAGAGATATTGCCGTATTGGATAATCCTTTTTTCGGCGATAACTTTTTCTAATTTTTCATCCCCGGTTTGGATATAGTTTTTATTGGCAAAGTAAAGAGTTATTTCTTTTTCCTCAGTTTGGGGGGAAGGTTCTACAATCTTATCCCCCTTATCTCCCTTATCAGGAACTCCAGTGTTATCCGGGGCCTTCTGAACAGCATTACAAGCTGTAAGACCTAAAATCATGACCAACGCTAAAAATACGGCTAATTTTCGCATCCGGCCTCAACTCCTTTCTAATTATTTACTTAGATTAGTCCATTATAGGGCACAATTTGCTCTTCTAGCTATGTTTGAGACCTTTGACAATAAGTCTTTCACCACCGACTATTAAAACCTTTAATTTATCACCTTCCCTGTCAGAAATAATAGATTTTTTGTAAAGGACCCTTAAATAACTATAATTTTATAATAACTTAAAAACTACTTTTTAGCATCAATTTGAAGAGAAAATAATCAATAATAGGTCTTGCATAATGGAATCATAGTAGGGGGAACATGTTGTGGATAAAAAGGAAGAGAAGCTCTTCAATACAATAGCACCAATTTATGGGTTATTTTTTAATTTCCAAGTAAGGTATTATCAAAAGATACTTGGCCGAGTAAACCAGATCATCGACCTGTCTCTATACGAAAGTGTTATTGATGTGGGCTGTGGGACGGGGGCCCTTTGTTCTGTCTTAAGTGGCCAAGGGTTTAAAGTGACAGGTCTAGATCCTGCTCAAAAGATGCTTCGGATTGCTGAAAGGAAACTACAGAACAAGGATGTCGGTTTGCTTCAGGCCAATATCTTAGAAGGAACCCCTTTGGCAGACAAAAGTTTTGATCTAGCGATTTCTTCTTACGTTGCTCATGGTTTGAAAGAACATGAAAGACGAATAATGTATGCGGAGATGAGCAGGATCGCTAAACATCGGGTGATTATTCACGATTATGATGAGCAGAGAGCTTGGCATACTGATTTTGCGGAATGGTTAGAAGGTGGGGATTATTTTCATTTTATTAAGAATGTCAAGATCGAAATGGCAGAGAGTTTTAAAAGATTCCAAGTGATTCGGGTTGATTCACGAGCAGCTTGGTATTTAGGGACGCCTTAGAAAAAAGTAGGAAGCTTCAGCATAAGATTCGATATTCCAAAATGGAACAGGCCAAAGAACAAGGGGAAAAATCAGTTTTAGGCGATGAGTGCTTGATAAACTAAAGGAAAATAGATATTATTTGATTTAGAATTAATATGAGGAGAGTAAAATATGAAATTAATTTATAAGGGCAAAACAAAGGACATTTATGACTTAAAGAATGGAAACTACTTATTAAAATTTAAAGATGATGTAACCGGCGAAAATGGAGTATTTGACCCCGGGGCAAATAAAGTGGGCCTGACGATGGAGGGAGCAGGGAAGGCTGCCCTGTGCCTTACTAAATTCTTCTTTGAAAAGCTTCACGAAAGGGGAGTACCCACTCATTATGTAGAAGCAGATATCGAAAATTCAACTATGACGGTTAAGAAAGCCACCGTATTTGGCCAAGGAGTAGAAGTGATCTGCCGTTATAGAGCGGTAGGTAGTTTTCTGCGTCGTTATGGGCTATATGCTAAAGAAGGTCAAGCCTTAGATGCCTTTGTAGAAGTGACGCTTAAAGACGATGATCGCAATGATCCGCCGATTACTGAAGATGCTTTAGATATGTTAGGCATATTATCCAAAAGTGAGTATAAAGTGTTGAAAGAGCTTACCAAAAAAATAGGCAATCTTGTCAAGGAAGAGTTAGCGAGAAAAGGCATGGAGTTATATGATATCAAATTTGAATTTGGTAGAGTCGGGGAGGATAATCAGATAGCCCTGATCGATGAAATATCTGGCGGGAACATGAGGGCTTACAAAGATAATCAATATATTGAGCCCTTAGAGCTGGAAAGAATAATGCTGGAGAATGATTAGAGGTAGAAGATGAATTTATTGGACATATGGAACGAGGTAAATGCGTATTATTCTATGTATGAATTTTATGTAAGAATCGTCGTTTCTATAGGAATCGTTCTATTTGCCTTGTTTTTAAAACAGTTTATTATTAGTAAGTTATTGAAGACTTTACGCAAGTTAACGGCGAAAACCCGGACGGAGTTTGATGATCAGTTGATAACTGTGATTGAGAAGCCGGCTAAGTTTGCTTTTGTAGTGATTGCTATCTCGTTAGCTATTAAGCTCCTCCCCTTACCACCAAACATAGGGATTCCAGTTGGGGTATTCATGCACGATGTAACCCTGACGTTGCTTCTCTTTGCTTTGTTTTGGGCAGGATATAATGCAGCGGATGTCTTGGTCATTTTTGTTAGGCATGTGACGGAGAAAACAGGTTCCCAGATCGACCATATGCTGTCATCTTTTATTAGTAATAGCTTTAAGGCTCTTGTTTTTATCATCGGCGGGGTTACCATTGCCCAAGTCTGGGTGGAAGATATCGCCGGGATCTTGACCGGTCTAGGCCTGGGTGGCTTGGCTTTTGCCTTGGCGGCTCAGGATACGGCAGCCAATCTTTTTGGCAGTGTAACCATCATGCTGGATAAGCCTTTTGGGATCGGGGACTGGATTTCAACTCCCCAAACAGAGGGAACGGTGGAGAGTATTGGCTTCAGAAGTACAAGAGTACGAACCTTTCAGCAGGCTCTGGTGACTATCCCGAATTCTACCATGAGTAAAGAAGCGGTAACTAATTGGTCCCGGATGGGTAAACGGAGAATCAGCTTTCGGTTAGGAGTAACCTATCAGACTACTAATGAACAGATGAAAGAGTGTGTGAAGAGACTCCGTACTATGTTAGAAGAACACCCTGACATTCACCCGGAAACTATCTTTGTTTTCTTTGAACGTTTCAGGGAAAATGCCCTGGATATTTTCTTGTACTTTTTCACCAAGACTACGATCTGGGAAGAATACCTTGCTATCCAAGAAGATGTTAACTTAAAAATCATGGAGATTCTCGAAGAATTAGGGATTGGGGTTGCTCTGCCGTCAAGGAGTGTCTATCTTGAACGGCCTGGCGAGAGATAATCGTTAGGGAAAATCGTAACTAATGTTACCACAATTTCCCTAAATATAGGATAATTATTTGAAGAATTCGAATAATATGAGGAAAAAGTAATAGGACATGG
The DNA here is from genome assembly GCA_937892995.1 of uncultured Peptococcaceae bacterium. Taxonomy (GTDB): domain Bacteria; phylum Bacillota; class Desulfitobacteriia; order Desulfitobacteriales; family Syntrophobotulaceae; genus CALBJS01. The sequence goes on from CALBJS010000206.1 coordinate 11,774, forward strand.
AGTTCATGAGGAATTACATTCGATGATTCATAGATGGGCAGAGGAATTTAAGTGATACTTATACAAATACCTCGCAAAACTTGACTATGTGGATATAGCTAAGTCATGCGAGGTGTTATATTAAAATAAATCAAAATGCCGTAGGGAGATTGGCTTGTAGTTTTGGAGAGAAAGGGAAGCTATTCAATTATTGAGTAGCTTCTTATTTGATTTTTTCATAATCTTCTTATCCGGTAAAACACCGCTGGTTCCTGGATAGGCTACCATCATATCCGGGGGCAGGGCGGAGGGGGTGGTCACTATGAGTAGCTTCAGAACCGGAGTCAGTCTACGAGCACCGTGTCTAATGTTGGAATCGTAGTAGATGCTATCCCCTTCCTTGAGGTGATATTCATTTACTCCTATAAAATATTGCATTTCGCCCTCCTCGACTAGAATAAATTCTTCCCCGGGGTGGGAAAAAAAGCCAATTTCATCCTCGGAGTGGCGGCGGCTTTTTTTACCACCATTGATATTGTCACCTTCAATACAATAGTAAATGCCCATAGATTTTCTTTCCGTACCATTGATCAGGGATTCCACGCAACGTAGAGGCAGAACGATCTGGGTTCGCTCGTCCTTTCTGACAACAGGGGACTGGGCGGAGGGATTAGAAAATAGGGTGGTAACCGGAAGATGAAAAGCCTCGGCAATTTTTTCTAAGGCCACCAAGGAGGGACTAACCAAACCTCGCTCTATTTTGCTTAGGTGGCTGATGGTTAAGCCGGTTTTCTCAGAGATTTGTTTCATGCTAGAGTTTTGTTTCTGACGGATCATACGAATTGTTTTGCCAATTTCAATCAAGAATAAATCACCTATCTTTATGCGATGTATTTTAACTTAATAAGTATAACATAAGTAATACTCATTTTATAGAAAATCAGTAAGTTTCCTGAAATGAAAACTATTTTATTACCAAGATAATTATTGTTGAAATACAATATTAAATGAGATAAAATTTGAATTAAGGGACATTTATTTTACTGGAGGGATAAATAACTTTTACTTTACATATATTTAATACTACGGAAAAAAAGCACTATATATTTGCCAGAGTCTCTGTAATTATGTAAGGATGTACTTTGTAGTAGACAAGCAGCTAATTTCGGCTACAAAGTTACTCTTAACTTTTGAGATAAAAGAGGTGATGCTTCCAGGGCTTTTAAAACTTATTTCACAATAACAAATATTTCTATTACTTGGACTGAAAAGTGCCTTTAGGGACAGATGCGAATGGAGGTGAGACCAAACGTCCTTATCTTTGAAATTTAGAAAGAAAGGTGAAAAGCAATGTTTAAAAAACAAACATGTATTATTGGCCTTATCTTAGCTGTTGCCATTCCAATCATTAATCTAATAGGACAACTTATAGGTTATACCGTCTTATGGCCGGGTTTCTTTGTCGTTTTACTTTACTTTATTGGTAAGTGCGAAAAACTTTCAGATTTAAAAGATATTGTCTTGGGGGGCTTAGTGGGTATCTTTTGGGCCTATTGGGTATCTTTGCTTGTCGGTTTGTTAGTACCATTCATTGGCTTCCTAACCGCTTTTACTTTAGTCGTAGGTGTAAGTGTCTTCTTACTCGTTATCCTGGGGGACTGGCAGCCTATGTTCTTTAATAATTATGCCTTTATTTATTACCTTACAGCCGCTCTTTTTGCTGAACAAAAGCCTGTTGAATGGATGGCTACGTTGCTGATTGCAGGGGGCCTTTTTGCGGTTTTAGTGTTTGGGGGAATTAGGCTCTTTCTTCAACCGGCTAAAGACTAAATATTTAAACACAGATTTTTTCTCTCTTAGCACGGGAGAATTGGAAAGTTTTATCTAAGAGAAAGAGTGTAAATAGAAAGGAGTGTTGAGTTCTCATGACTATTAAACGAAAAGTCAAAGAAGATGTTTGGATTCCGACTACCTGTAATATGTGCTTTAATAGCTGCGATATTAGAGTGCATCGGGTAGACGGTGTGGTCGTGAAAATTGAAGGAAACGCTAAAAGTCCGATAGGGGAAGGTCATATCTGTGGCAAAGGTGCTGCAGGGATCATGCAGCTCTATGATCCAAACCGTAAAACTAAACCCATGAAAAGAACCAATCCTGAAAAAGGAATTGGAATCGACCCAAGTTGGGTGGAAATTAGTTGGGAAGAAGCTTATAGTATAGTCCAAACAGAAATTGAGAAAGCCATAGCTAAAAAGGGACCTAAGAATATTTGCCACCATTGTTTTATCACTAATTTCCCCGGCACATTTAATGCTATTGCCTTCTTTGGCATGACTCTCCAAGCACCTAACTTTTTGATTCCGGATATCTGTGGGGCAGCGATCCATGGGATAGAGAGTATTCTCACCAGTGG
>CALBJS010000207.1 GCA_937892995.1 uncultured Peptococcaceae bacterium
AAGGATACATTTACTCATATCACGGGTAATGGAGGGTGAGAAATCTTCAAATCCTCCATTACGTTCCCCCACAAAGCGGGCTTCAGTTACCCCAAGGACATTACCAATCTCTTGTAACTCACAACTTTGGTTGCGTTCACAGCTTAAACAATCTTTCGGATGGTCAGATAATATTAGTTCATAAAGGACCTTTCTGGCCTTACGAACTTTTTCGGTATTGCTCTTTATAACCATTCCTTCCCTAACCGGAACCATACAGGAAGCCTGTAAGTTTCTTGCTCCCTCAACCTCTACCACACATAATCTGCAGGAGCCAAATTGATGAACTCCTTCCAGATAACAGAGGTTAGGAATATAAATATTATTTAATTTCGCGGCCTCCAAGATAGTCGAACCTTCAGGAACGGAAACTTGTTTACCGTTAATAGTTAGATTGATCATAATTTCACCTACCTCCTGTCACAACGTAAACAGCGCATAGATTCTGCAATCGCATTAAGCTTGTGATAACCCTGTACAACCTCACAAAAACAATCTTTTCTCTTATTTGGATCAAGAATTTCCATTGGGAAGCGCTCGTGTTCTACAAGCTCATCTTCATCTGTGGGAGCTGGAATATCAATAGCTTCACCTTTATTAAGAACTCCCTTACCACCAAGATAGCGGTCTATTGAAACAGCAGCTTTTTTACCGTCTGCAATAGCCGTGATCACCACATCAGATCCCCTAGCAACGTCACCGCCGGCGAATACGCCTTCCATAGTAGTCATAAGGGTATCCTTATTTGTTACAAATGTTCCCCACTCCGTCATTTCGACTTCTTCTTTCCTTACGAAAGGAAGGTCAGAAGACTGACTAACAGCCGGTATAACCATATCAACGTTAACAGTAAAAGTAGAACCCTCTTGTATTTTAGGTCTTCTTCTTCCAGCTGAGTCGAATTCGCCTAATTCCATCCTTACACATTCGATTCCCCGAATTTTATCATTCCCGATAAAGCAAACAGGAGCAACCAAAGGCAATATTTCAATACCTTCTTCTAGTGCATCATGAATTTCCCTAAGATCAGCGGGCATATCCTCAACAGTCCTTCGATAAAGGATTATCACTTTTTTGGCACCCAATCTTAAAACAGTTCTAGCAGCATCAATTGCAGTATTTCCCCCACCGATAACAGCTACTGTCTCTCCGATTTGAACTTCGTGCCCAAGGTTAACGTTACGGAGAAAATCAAGGCCATGAACAACGCCAGATAAATCTTCACCTGGAATATCAATTTTGTTTGATAGTTGTGTTCCTGTTGCAATATAAACGGACTGATGTTTTTCTCGTAATTCCTCGAAAGTAATATCTTTACCGACTTCAGTATTCAGGTGGATATTTACGCCCACCTGTTCGATAAGCTTAATCTCATGAGCTAGAACATCATTTGGTAGCCTATACTCAGGAATGCCGAAAGCAAGGACTCCCCCAGCTATCGGTTGTGATTCGTAGACATCGACATCATAACCCAGTCTGGCCAGATAGTAGCCACATGTTAGTCCAGAAGGACCAGCCCCGATAATGCCTGCACTCTTACCATTCTTAGGAAATACAATGTCCTTGCTGAAAGGTTGTTCGTGTTTGAAGGAATAATCCGCCACAAACCTTTTAAGGTCGGATATAGCCAGTGCTTCATCCAGTTGAGCCCTACGACATTTACTCTCACATGGATGAGTACATATCCTGCCACAGACTGCCGGGAATGGATTTTCCTGTCTAATTAAATTATAGGCATCGATATATCTGCCAGCGGAAATTAAGGCCATATATCCTGGTACATTGATACTTGCCGGGCAAGCGTTTTCACACGGTGAAATGAATAATTCCGAACATACCCCCGCCCGACAATATTTATTTTTAATATGCTCTTCATATTCTTCACGAAAATACTTAATTGTACTGAGAACAGGATTTGGTGCAGATTGGCCAAGTCCACACATGGCAGTTTGTCGAATATTTTCGCCGAGTTCTACCAAGAGCTCTATATCGCCTTCTTTACCCTGTCCTTTGGTAATACGTTCTAAAATTTCAAGCATCCGCTTTGTACCTACCCGACAAGGTATACATTTTCCACATGACTCATCCTGAATAAATTCCATGAAGTATCGTGCTGTATCTACCATGCAGGTGTCCTCATTCATAGCAATAAGTCCACCAGAACCCATGATTGCACCTAGTTTTGTAATATGCTCATAATCTACAGGGGTATTTAAATATTCTCTAGTAATACATCCGCCTGAAGGGCCACCGGCCTGAGCTGCTTTAAAGGATTTACCCCCTGGAATACCACCGCCTATCTTAAAAAGGATGTCCCCAAGGCTTGTACCCATTGGTACCTCAACGATACCTGTATTTATTATATCTCCAGCAAGAGCAAATACTTTAGTGCCCTTGCTAGTCTCATTTCCGAATTGCGAAAACCAATGAGCACCTTTTAAGATAATAGGTGGTACGTTGGCGAAAGTCTCTACATTATTGATTATGGTTGGCTTCCCAAATAACCCACGTTCAAAGGGAAACGGAGGTTTCTGCTTTGGTTCCCCACGCCGGCCTTCAATAGACGCCATCAAAGATGTTTCCTCTCCGCAAACGAAAGCTCCTGCACCTATGCGAATTTCGAGGTCAAACTCAAAATCAGTTCCAAAAAGCTTACCGCCAAGTAGTCCAAATTTACGAGCTTCTTCGATTGCAAGACCCAAACGTTCCACAGCTATAGGATATTCAGCACGTACATAAACATACCCCATTGTGGCACCTATAGCATAACCTCCAAGCATCATTCCTTCAATTACACCATGAGGATCTCCTTCCAGGATACTTCGATCCATAAAAGCACCGGGATCTCCCTCATCAGCATTACAAACAATATATTTTTGATCCGCTTGAGCTTTTAACCCTGCACCCCATTTAATCCCAGCAGGAAAACCAGCCCCACCACGACCCCTTAAGCCCGATTTCGTTACTTCATTAACGACATCCTGATTAGTCATACCGCCTAAAGCTTTAGCTATAGCGAAATAGCCATCTTTAGCAATATAAGCTTCAGTAGAAGAGTAATCAATAAGCCCACAGTTTCTCAGTGCTATTTTTACTTGTTCCTTGAAGAAATCAATATCATTAATATTGGGAATATGTCTACAAAGAGAATGATCATAAAAAGTGTATTGCTCTAGAACGGTACCATTGATGATATGTGATTTAACTATATCATCAATCCTTTGCGGGCTGACTTCAGTATAGAATATCTCATCAGGCATAATTAGCAGAACGGGACCAACTGCACAAGTTCCCGTACAACCGGTTTCGATAACAGCAACCTTATCCTGAAGGTTATATTTCCCGAGGGAATTAAGAAGAGCCTGTTTTACTTCTCCGCAATTAGATGATACACATCCAGCCCCGCCGCAAACGAGTATCTGGTAATTATATTTAGACATTTTTTTATTATATTCCGTTTTAATGTTCTCTAAATCAACGATACTCTTAATCTTCATAATGCTCATATCCTCACCTCCAGCCTTAATTATTTTTTATACTTTGCAAGAATAGACTCGAGCTTATCAGGATTAACCTGCTTATATACAACATCATCAATCATCATTGCAGGAGCCAAACCACAAGCGCCGATACAACGGGCTACTTCAAATGTGAATTTTCGATCTTCAGTTGTTTCACCTACTTCGATACCTAGAATTTCTTCTAAGCGATCAACCAATTTTTTTCCTCCTCTTACATAACAGGCGGTTCCCAGGCAAACTCTGATAGTATGCTCCCCCCTGGGTTCAGTTGAAAAGAAAGAATAAAATGTGACAACACCTGAAACCTCGGAAAGAGGTTTCTCCATACGTTCAGCTATAAATCTTTGAAGTTTTAGAGGTAAATAGCCATAAATATTCTGGGACAGATGAAGTATTTGAATCAGACTACCCTCTCTGGTTTTGTACTTTGCGATAACTTCGGCAATTTTGTCATATTTTTGTTGGTCGTTTTCTTCCCCACAGCAACATTGACATTCTTTTACTTCGCAGCTCATCATTAACCTCCTCTAATTATGCTATTTGTATAAATAATTACGAAGAAATTTGGGACATCCCCCTCCCCTCTTTCAATAAGAAGCTTATTATTTTTCATTAAAAATTAACTTGTTTACTTGTTATAATTTTCACATCCTTACTCGAAAAAACTCACACCTCTAAATAGCCTGAGGTAAGACAATAGTAATTGATCGAATATTGAATATGTTGAATTTTCTCTAAAATTATAGCACTAATGTTATGTATTTATCAATACATTTAAACAATAATATTTAATTTACTATATGGTTATCCCCATAAATAATATATTTTACCGTTGTCAATTCAGGTAGGGCCATAGGCCCCCGGGCATGCAGTTTTTGGGTGCTAATTCCTATCTCTGCCCCGAATCCAAATCTTCCCCCATCCGTAAAACGGGTTGAGGTATTGACATAGACGGCTGCAGCATCAATTTCATGCAAAAATCTTTGGGCATTCGAGTAATT
>CALBJS010000208.1 GCA_937892995.1 uncultured Peptococcaceae bacterium
GAAGTCGAATAACGGAGGTCTTCTGCTTACATGAGAATCCTACTAACAAACGATGACGGTTTCTTTGCCCCGGGGATAAGTACTCTTTATAAAGTCTTATCATCAGAGAATAAGCATGATATATATATTGTTGCTCCAGAAGGACAACGCTCGGCTACTGGAAGGTCAATTACAATTTATAAGCCTTTATTTATCACAACTCACGGTTTAAATGGAAATGATTTAGGCTTATCGATAAATGGGACTCCAACTGATTGTATTAAGTTGGCTATTCAGGGCGAAATCTTGCCATCTAAACCCGATTTAATAATTTCTGGGATTAATGATGGGCCAAATTTAGGGACAGATGTGTTCTATTCCGGAACTGTTGCTGCAGCTATGGAAGGAGTATTATTAGATATTCCCTCAATAGCAGTATCTCTCGCCAGCTATGATTATCGAGATTATTTGCCTAGTGCCTATTTTATAAAAAAGCTATTAGACGAAAATAGTACTTTACTTAGCTCAAAAGACAGTTTATTAAATATCAATATTCCTGGAACAGACGAAAACGATTGGAAAGGAATAAGAATTACAAAACTAGGAAAATCAATATATGATAATACCTTTGAAAATAGGAAAGCACCTTTTGGTAGAGAGTACTATTGGATCACAGGGACACTTATCTTTGAGGATGAGAATGATTCAGACCTTCAGGCAATCCAAGAAGGGTATGTTTCTATTACTCCCTTACATAGTGATTTAACCGATTATGAAAAAATTAAGACATTAACTAATATTTTCTAATTCTTGGGGGAAAAGAAATGGGCTTAGGAATATTTATCTTTTATTTTTGTATATTTATTATCTTTTTCCTCTCTAGTCGTAAAAAGGGAGAAAAACTTAACTATAAAACAATTCTAATTATTCCTGCAATTCTTGCCTTACTTATATTTATGTTGTCGGTGGTAAAAATCTTTTTTATATATAAAATTCTAATGGTTATTATTTTTGGTATATTATTCTTGATTACTTACTGGCACTGGGGAGAGAGCATTCGAAGATGGTTTAGTTAACTAATAAATCTATTGAAAAAAGGGATTTTCCTAAGGTCTCTTAGGCTAAAACCTCCATTAATGTTAAGAATAGACAGATAAATGCTTAAGCCAAAGACAATTGAAAAAAAACAAGTAACCAAGGTGTTTGGAATAAACATGGTGATACCTTTGACAGTTGCTAACATACCTAAACCTGCTGAAAAGGGTTGGAAGAAAAAAGACTTAAGGTCGATTTTCATACCAATATTCCGTTGTATTGATCGTATGTTAAGAATAGCAATACAGAAAAAACCAAAAACATAGGCCCAAGAGCTACCAAGCAACCCCCATTTGGGAATTCCCGTAAGAAAAAATAAAAGCGGTATGCGGAAAATTGCACTTATTGAAGTATGCAATAAAGGAAGGAAAGTTTTACCCATACCCTGTAAAATCCCGGTGGTTGTTTGCTGAAGATAAGCGAATAGTCCTCCAATTGCTAAGACCTTGAGGATCGGAAAGACTTCTTCACTTTTAAAAAGGAGGGTAAGAGGTTCGGCAAAAAAATAAAGGGTAATTACACAGGGGAGTCCGAGAATAATGGTGTATCTAATCGCATCTGAACATCGACTTTGGGCAAGTTTATAATTTTTTCTTGTAATTGCTTCCGAGATAGCGGGAACGAGAGATGTCGATAAAGCAAAAGTGAAGACACTGGGAAAGGTAAGAAGAGTTAGTGCAGTTCCACTTAACTGGCCAAAGAGGGATGTAGCACTTCTTGCAGTATAGCCGGCAATTTGTAATTGTCTAGGAATAATGACTGCATCCAGAGTGGATAATCCTGAAGACATTAGACGGCTGCCGGTTACAGGAAAGGATAAGGTTAATAGGCTCCAAAGAATAGATTTCGTTGTTTGATTCCTATGATTACCGGAGTTTATTCTGTTTTTTCGTAACAAATATTGAATTAAAATAACTGCAAGCCCAAGAATCTCACCGCATAACATTCCAACGGCAAGTCCAACGGCCGCCCATTCGATACCTTTGCTTAATAGTTTGAAGGATAATGTAAAACCGACTATAACTCTAAAAATTTGTTCGGATACTTGACTTATTGCTGAAGGAATCATGTTTTGGAGTCCTTGAAAATAACCCCTAAAAGCGGAGGCAATAGAAACAAAAAAGATTGAGGGAATACAGATTTGAAAAACGATTAAAACACGTTGATCTGCAAAAAATCTATCCATTATAAAAGAACTATTTAAAAACAAAATAAGAGAAACAAATAAACCAGATAAGAATAAAGTTACAAATGCTATCCGAAATGTCTTTTGGGCATCACTATAGTGCCCGAGCGATATTTTTTCTGAGACCATTTTAGAGATAGCTAAAGGAATGCCGGCTGTTGCTAATACTAAAGCTGTCATGTATACCGGAAAAACCATGTGAAATAGTCCGTATGCCTCACTGCCAATATAGTGCATTATTAGGTATTGGTATACAAACCCCAGGCTCCGATTAACAAGATTAGCGATGAAAAGAATTAGTGCACCATAAACAAGGCTGTTCCTAGGCATCTTTTCCTCCTAGTGCCAATAATTGAGAATAGTTAATTCATATTCAACTTATGCACTAGAAAATAGGCTCATGCCTTAATGTTTTTTTAGCTAGATTATTATTTTATAGAGGATTTGACAAACTTACAGAGAATAAAATAACTATTATAAATAGTATTAATATTTGCGTTTATTTATTAAGAAAACATACAAAGGGGAGATTTTTCTTGAAAAACTACGACACCAAGAATATTCGTAACATTTGTTTCGTAGGACATGGAGGTTCAGGTAAAACTTCACTGGCTGAGACATTCCTTTTTAACTCGGGGGTTATTAATCGTATTGGCAAAATAACTGATGGTAATACCGTTTCTGATTACCTCCCGGAAGAAATCCAAAGACATATATCCATCAGCACTTCTCTTATTCCTATCGAACATATGGGTATCAAAATTAATGTTTTAGATACACCTGGTTACTCAGATTTTATAGGCGAAGTTATTAGCGCTTTACGTGTAGTTGAGACCGGTGCGTTAATATTGTGTGGTGTAAGTGGAGTAGAAGTACAGTCTCAGATCGTTTGGGATATGATGGATGAAAGGCAACTTCCACGTATCGTTTTTATTAATAAACTTGATAGAGAAAATTCCAATGCAGAGAAAGTTCTTGACCAGTTGAAATTAAATTTTCTTGATGCAAGATTTGTTCAAATGCAAATACCTGTTGGCAAAGAGGCTGACTTTGAGGGAGTAGTTGATATTCTTCAAAGCAATATCCCAGATAGATTTAAAGATGATGTCGAGATGCTTAAAGAAGCTTTAACTGAAGCTGCTGCTGAAGCAGACGATGAGATTTTGATGAAATATCTTGAAGGTGAATCCTTAGAGGTCAATGAATTAAAAGTTATTATTCAAAAGGCACTCGCCCAAAATATGATTGTACCGGTATTATTCGGATCCTCAGAAAAGAACATTGGTGTAAAAGAGTTTATTCAGTTTGTTGCAGATTACGTTCCAGCTCCTACCCCTATTGAACAGAAAGCTGCTTTGATCTTTAAGACTCTTGCAGACCCTTATCTTGGTAAAATGACTTTCTTTAGGGTTTTTGGTGGAACGTTTATTGGAGAATCCATTGCTTATAACTCGACTAGGGAAGTCGAAGAAAAGATGGGTCAGCTATTCTATTTAAGAGGTAAGAACCAGGAAAATACTCCGAATGTTCAACCAGGTGATATAGCTGTCGTTGCTAAATTACAAGAAACCAAAACAGGCGATACTTTTAGTGCGAAGGACAAACCTATTGTTCTTGAAGGGATTAAATTTCCGTTACCCTGCTTGCCCCTATCCGTTAGACCCAAAAGTAAAGGTGATGAGGATAAACTTGGGTCAGCTCTTGCTCGTCTCGTTGATGAAGATCCTACGATCAGTGTAGGAAAAAACACTGAGACGAAACAAACAATTTTAAGTGGCTTGGGAGAAATGCAACTCGACATAGTTAGCGAAAAGTTAGCTAGAAAATTTGGGGTTGCCGTTGAAACTGAAGTCCCTAGGGTTCCTTATCGAGAAACTATAAAGAAACAAGTTCAGGTTGAGGGCAAGCATAAAAAACAAAGTGGTGGGCATGGTCAATATGGACATGTTTGGATAAGGATGGAGCCCAATCCCGAAAGCGATTTTGAGTTTACAGAGGAAGTTTTCGGAGGTTCAGTTCCCAAGAATTATTTTCCTGCAGTGGAAAAGGGATTGCGTGAAGCAATAGCTGAAGGTTTTCTAGCAGGTTATCCCATGACCAATGTTAAATTCACTTTATATGACGGTTCTTACCACAGCGTTGATTCCTCCGAAATGGCTTTTAAACTAGCCGCTATTCTTGCTTTCAAAAAGGGTGCCGAGCAGGCGGGAGCAGTGCTCATGGAACCCGTTGTCGAGGCGGAAAATAAAGATTCCAGAAGCATCTATGGGTGATGTAATCGGTGACATTAATACCAAGCGGGGTAGAGTACTAGGAATGGAACCTGAAGGAAAATTCCAAGTTATCAAAGCCCAGGTACCCCAATCAGAGATGATGAGATATACTATAGATCTCAAAGCAATGACCCAAGGTCGGGGAACCTTTACTACTAAATTTATTGGATATGAAGAAGTACCGGGAAGAATATCGGAATCCCTAGTTGCCCAACTTAAAGCTCAACAGGGGTAAAACAAAAAACATCCCGTACGATTATTTGTACGGGATGTTTTTATTTAAGCCTTTATTTGTTTTTCAATATAGATATTTTCTTTTTACTGATTTGCTTAAAGATTGATTATTGCATATTGAGTAGATTTTCATTAGAATTAAACAAGTGATTCAAATGAGGAAGGAGAGAGAATAATGAGTTTTATTTTTGCGGAACGCATGAATAAATTGGGAAGCGAGACAGCATTTGAGATGCTAGCCAAGGCTAAAGCACTTGAAGCTCAGGGAAGGGATATCATACATTTAGAGATTGGAGAACCTGATTTTCCTACTCCCTCCAATGTGATTGAAAAAGGTATGAAAGCTATGTTGGCTGGCATGACAAAATATACACCATCGCCTGGGATAAGTGAGGCCAGACAGGTAATTGCTGAATATATCGGTAGAACAAGAGGTTATGATGTTGACCCTGATGAAGTAGTAATGACAGCTGGGGGCAAACCTATTATGTTTTATTCTATTTTAGCAGTTGTCAATCCAGGGGATGAAGTTATTTATCCTAACCCCGGTTTTCCAATTTATGAATCGGTGATTAAATTTTCGGGAGGAATTCCTGTACCTATACCATTAAGAGAAGAAAACCAATTCCGATTGGATATAGAAGAATTAAAATCTTTAATTACCAACAAGACAAAAATGATAATAATAAACTCTCCTCAAAACCCGACCGGCGGAATGCTAACGAAGGAAGACTTGGAGGAGATGGCTGGGATCCTTGCTGATAGGGATATCGTCATTCTTTCTGATGAAATTTATGAAAATGTCGTCTATGAAAATAAATCATCTTCTATATCATCATTCCCGGGTATGAAAGGGAAAACAATAATTCTTAACGGATTTTCTAAAACTTATGCGATGACAGGATGGCGTGCAGGTTACGGAGTAATGCCAAAAGAGATAGCACAGCATATTACGAAACTAGTAGTGAACAGCACTTCTTGCCTGGCGGGTTTTACCCAGATGGCTTGTATTGAGGCCTTAACAGGACCACAAGAGGAAGTAAAGAAAAGGGTCGAACAGTTTAGAATCAGACGAGATGAGATAGTCGACGGGCTAAACTCCATTCCAGGATTAAAATGCCTTAAACCGCAGGGAGCTTTCTATGTGTTTCCAAATATTAGAGAATTCGGTAAATCAAGTGGGGAAATGGCTGATTACTTACTGCAGGAAGCGGGGGTGGCAACCCTTGGTGGAAATGCTTTTGGTAGATATGGTGAAGGATATTTAAGGATCTCCTATGCTAATTCTTTGAAGAATATTGAAGAAGCAGTGGTCAGAATTGGTGATGCCTTAAAAAAATTATAGTAGAAGAATATCAATAGTGTTGAAAAATAAAATTTTTCGATAAATAACGGTATCAAATAGATGCTGTTATTTTTTTATTATTTAGAATATTATTGTGAACATAGTAGTGAAATAAAAAAAGCGAACTCAATTGATGGAATAGTGTGAAGATTCATTAAAAACCCTTAGATTTTCTATAGGAGGAAGTATATAGAAAGATTTAACTTATTAGTTGCTATTATATTAGTTTATATTTATAATAAACATGGATTGAAACTGTGTTTTTGCATCTATAAATTTAATTTAAGATTTTAAAAAAGAAAGGGGGTATAATAATGTAGGGGGGAGGAAGCTTTAGTTTCGTGTTATTCAGTTAAATTTGATTCCAATTTTGTTCCTGTTTTTTACCAAATAACTTGAGGGGAAAGAGGATGCCAACATGAACACTGTGCTATTTCTGATTCTATATCCTGTTATTGTAGCGCTTCTCTTGCTCATTCTGCCGCAGCTTGCGATCAGGAAATTTATTGTTGGGGCATCGACCGCAATATTGACTGTAGCTTCAATATACCTAATGATTGATTATTTTAATACTGGTGCTGTTTTTTTTGAATTCGGTACCCATACTCTGAATTTAGGTATCCTTTTTATTGAAGTTGCTCTTGCCGCAATAATTGTCTATATTTCCGTAAAACATAAACAATTCTTAGCTGCGCTTTTGATGCTTACCGGTGCTATAATGACAATTTGGTTTGAAGTGACTCATGGAAACCAAATTCATGCTACACATAATTTGTTTGTTGATAACCTTTCACTAATAATGACTCTTATCATTGGTATCATTGGAGGTCTTATAGCTTTATTTGCTGTAGGCTATATGGAAGAATATCATAAACATCACCCTAACGTAAAAAATCGAGTACCGTTTTTCTTTTTTATCGTTTTTGCTTTTCTGGGTGCTATGTATGGTCTTGTCTTTGCTAACAATCTCATGTGGTTGTTCTTCTTCTGGGAGATTACAACATTCTGCTCATTCTTCCTAATTGGCTATAGCCGCGATGAAATTGCTATCAAGAATGCTTTTAAAGCTCTAAAAATGAATCTTCTTGGTGGTCTGGCTTTTTCCGCAGCTATTATTTATCTTTTTACCAACGCAAATACTGTTGAGCTTAATCAATTACCTAACCTAGCGTCAACAGTCGTTTTATTACCGGCTGCTTTGTTAGCTTTTGCTGGAATTTCAAAAGCTGCTCAGATGCCGTTTTCTTCATGGCTTTTAGGAGCGATGGTTGCTCCAACTCCTGTTTCAGCACTACTTCATTCTAGCACAATGGTTAAAGCAGGAGTCTACTTGATTATTAGACTATCGCCCGTTTTCGCCTTTGTAGAAGGTGGAGCAACAGTAGGATTATTTGTGGCGATGGTCGGTGCAGTTACTTTTTTGCTTGCTTCATTTATGGCTATTTCCCAAATGGATGCCAAAAGGGTTTTGGCATATTCTACAATTGCCAACCTTGGGTTAATAGTTGTTTGTGCGGGTATTGGAACCTACGAATTAGTTTGGGCAGCTATCATGCTCGTAATCTTCCATGCTATAGCTAAATCCCTTCTCTTCCTTTCGGTTGGAACAGTGGAAAATAATGTTGGGGATCGTATTATTGAATCTATGGATGGTTTGATTACGAAGATGCCTAAAGTCGCTATAGGAATGGTGATTGGAATAGCTGGTATGTTCTTAGCACCTTTTGGGATGCTTATTAGTAAATGGGCAGCACTTGAAGGTCTCGTTTCAGCCAATCCAATACTAACAGTCTTTGTAGCTTTTGGTAGTGCTGCAACCTTGTTCTTCTGGACCAAATGGCTTGGGAAGATTATTATGATTAAAGAAAAGCCTGCGGACTTTGTGGCTAAGATTCCTGTTACAGAGCAATTTACTTTGACTGCCTTAGCTGTCATGACGATAGGGGTTTGTCTGCTTTTCCCGCTAATATCTAAATACTCACTTGAACCTTTTATCCAAGCGATTTATGGACATGCATATATGCTCGATCAGAGTAATGTTGCTATTCTACTTATAATGATGGGAATAATTCTTGTTCTCCCGTTGCGACTTATGACATATGGAGAATTGAATTACAGACCACAATACTTGGCAGGTTCAAACTCAAGCGAGAAAGAAAAATTCTATGGCTCATTAGGCCTCACGAGAGATGTGACTATGAAGAGTTTCTATTTAGAAAATATCTTCGGGGAAGATAAACTGTTTAAACTCGGTGTAGTTTCCAGTATTGTATTAATTATCATAATGTTTGGAGTGGGAATATAATGAGTGGAATTAATGCTACGATAGCCGTAATTCTCTATATCGTTCTTGCCCCGGTAGTTGGAGGACTCATATCGGGGGTAGACCGTAAAATTTCCGCAAGGATGCAGGGCAGATACGGCCCACCTATCCTTCAGCCTTTCTATGATGTTTTTAAATTAATGGCTAAGCAGAATATTGTAGTAAATAAACATCAAAAGTTTTATGTTCTTTGCTTTTTAGTTTTTATTATTATCACTGGAGCAATCTTCTTTGCTGGTGGTGATTTACTTTTGGCAATATTTGCCTTGACTCTTGGCAGTGTTTTCTTGATCATTGCTGCTTACTCCACTTATTCTCCTTATGCCTATATTGGAGCAGAAAGGGAAATGTTGCAAATTATGGCTTATGAGCCAATGGTTATTCTTACCGTGGTCGGAATGTACATGGTTACCAAGAGTTTCAGCGTTTTTGATATAGCAA
Source organism: uncultured Peptococcaceae bacterium (assembly GCA_937892995.1). Taxonomy (GTDB): domain Bacteria; phylum Bacillota; class Desulfitobacteriia; order Desulfitobacteriales; family Syntrophobotulaceae; genus CALBJS01. The sequence continues at coordinate 8,877 of CALBJS010000208.1, forward strand.
TGTTTGACCAACCCTTAATATATAGTTTACCTGGTATATTCTTGGGATTTGTTTTTATATTAACTATTAAATTCCGCAAATCACCTTTTGATATTTCTATGTCTCATCATGCTCATCAGGAAATTGTCCGAGGGGTTGTTACTGAGTTTTCAGGAAAAGAATTGGCCATGGTTGAGGTTGCCCACTGGTATGAAAATGTATTTTTACTTGGAATAGTTTGCCTGTTCTTTGCATCGAATCCTGTTATTGCAATAGTTCTTGCTGCTCTCACCTATTTCCTAGAAATCTTCATCGATAACAATAATTCTCGTCTAAAATGGCAATCAGCACTTGGAAGTGCTTGGATTGTTGCTTTAGTACTTGGAGTAGGTAATATTGCTTTTCTTGCACTTAGATAATACCGCGATGCCATGGATGGCAAGGAGCGGTGAACCACTATCATTTGTTGCGATTGGGGTGAAATGAATGTCTTATTTACCAAAGTCTCCTTGGTTGATTCATTATGATGCTTCTAGCTGCAATGGCTGTGACATCGAAGTTCTCGCTTGTCTTACTCCATTATACGATGTGGAGCGTTTTGGTGTTCTTAATATTGGAAACCCAAAACACGCAGATATCTTTGTGATAACCGGATCTGTTAATGAGCAAAATAAACCAGTTATCCAGAATCTCTATAATCAAATGGCGGAGCCAAAAGTAGTCGTAGCAATCGGAGCTTGTGCTACTTCCGGTGGCATTTTCCGTGAATGTTATAATGTTCAAGGTGGGATCGATAAAGTGATTCCGGTTGATGTCTACGTACCGGGATGTGCTGCCAGACCTGAATCCATTATAGATGGGGTTGTCAAAGCTCTCGGTGTTCTTGAGGAGAAACATAAGAATATGACGAAGGTGGCGAAATAAATGGCAGAACAAACCTATAATCCGGTTACCTCGGGCGAAATAATCGATCGTGCTAAACGATATGTCCAAGAAGGCTATCGCCTTACACAAATTCACTGTACTAAAACTTCTACGGAAATGTTTATTATCTATACATTTGAAAAACTTGATTTAACATGCGAAAACCTAAAAATGCATGTTCAAGTAGGAGACACAGTACCTAGTATTAGCGGTATATTCCCTGCAGCTTTTCTATATGAAAACGAAACTCATGACCTATATGGGGTAAATTTTTCCGATATGGCTGTTGATTTTAAAGGAACATTTTATGAAACATCAGTTAAACAGGCTTTTAGCATGACTGGTGCGGATAACAATGAATAGGAGAGGTATGGTAATATGGGTGAACGTACAATAATTCCGTTTGGGCCTCAGCATCCGGTACTACCTGAACCGCTCCATCTTGATCTTATTTTGGAAGATGAGAAAGTGGTTGGTGCCGTTCCCTCAATTGGCTTTGTTCATAGAGGGCTAGAAAAATTAGTCGAAAAAAGAGATTATCATGAAATGATGTATGTTATCGAGCGTGTCTGTGGAATCTGTAGTTTCATTCATGGACAAGGCTACGTTCAGACAATTGAAGAAATAATGAAAATTGAAATACCCGACCGAGCTAAATATCTCCGTACGATTTGGGCGGAACTTTCTAGGACTCATAGCCATTTGCTATGGTTAGGGCTAATGGCCGATGCCTACGGTTTTGAAAGTTTATTTATGCATTGTTGGAGAGTTAGAGAAAGAATCCTTGATATTTTTGAAGAAACTACTGGCGGTCGAGTAATCTTCAGTGTATGCAAAGTCGGTGGTCTTTGGAAGGATATTGATAATGATACCTTGAAGAGGATAATTAGTGAGCTTAAGATTATTGAGGATGAATTAAAGCCCCTTACTGACGTATTCATTAAAGATTTCTCTGTTCAAAAACGAACCAGAGGAATAGGCGTTCTCACTTATCAAGAGGCCATTGATCTTGGTGCTGCAGGTCCTACTTTAAGAGGTAGTGGTGTAGCACTTGATATGCGTAAACTAGGGTATGCGGCTTATGGTGAGCTTGATTTTGAACCGATTGTAGAAAAAGACGGGGATTGCTATGCTCGTACTTTAGTTCGTATTCGGGAAATTTATCAATCACTGGATCTTATTCGCCAGTGTATTAGCAAAATACCTGATGGCGAAATTGAAGTTAAAGTAAGAGGAAACCCGAATGGCGAATACCTTTCACGTATAGAACAGGCACGTGGCCAGGTTATTTATTATGCCAAAGCTAACGGGACTAAGTATCTTGATAGATTTAGAGTCAGGACACCGACCTTTGCCAATATTGCACCTCTTTTAAAGATGCTACCAGGGTCAGAGTTAGCTGATGTTCCTTTGTTGGCCTTAACTATTGATCCCTGTATTAGCTGTACAGAAAGGTAAGGTGATAAACTATGGCATTTAATGTTATTGGTAAAACCATAATGAAGAGTTTGTTTGGTAAACCTGCTACAGCTATGTATCCAATTATCAAAAATGAATTCTATCCTAATACGCGTGGCAATATTGAAAACGCTATTGAGCAATGTAATTTTTGTGGGCTTTGTAGCAGGAGATGTCCTACAGGTGCAATAGAAGTTAGTAAACCTAAAAGAAAGTGGGAGATTGATCGCACTCGGTGCATTGTTTGCAATTTCTGTGTTCATGTATGTGCGAAGAAATCTTTAAGTACTCAAAGACATTACACAGCACCTATGACAGATAAAGCGAAAAGAATTTATACTCTTTATGGCGAGGCCGAGAAGAAAGATGCATGAATACCCTATCACGGAACAGATAGTTAAAATATCATCCGAAAAAGCTAAGGAAAATAATGCGCGTAGAATTACGCGCATTACCTTGGTTGTTGGAGAGTATTCCGGCTTTATCGGCGAATCAATCCAGATGTATTTTGATATTATTTCTAAAGGGACCCTTTGTGAAGGTGCGGTTTTAGAGATAGAAAATATTAAGGCAAAATGGAGATGTCCTAATTGTAATATTAATTATAGTCGTAGGCCTCTCTCTTTTGCTTGTCCTGAATGTGGCCAAGATGGCGAACCGACTAGTATTGGGAAAGAATTTTATGTTAAAAATATTGAAGTAGAAACATGAAACAAGAGGTGAAATCTGTGGCTGGCAAGGAAATCGAGGTTGTCCAAAACATTTTTGATGAGAACGATAGAATTGCATTAGAAACCAAAGAAACCCTCGAAAATCTTGGTGTTTATGTTGTGAACATTATGGGTGCTCCTGGAGCGGGGAAAACATCGAGCATCATTAGTATGATTAGAAATCTTCGGGGTGAAAAAGTATATGTTATTGAAGGAGACATTGAATCCGATATTGATACTGTAAAACTTAAGGAATTAGGGATTGACACAATTCAGATTAACACAAAAGGGGCATGTCACCTAGATGCACCGATAATCCAAAATTCTTTACAGGAGTTAACTATTGATAAGCCGGGTATACTTTTTATAGAAAACATTGGTAATTTAGTATGTCCCGCAGAATTTCAAATAGGTGAGCACATCAAGATGCTAATTTGTTCTGCGGCAGAGGGCAGTGACAAACCATATAAATATCCTCTAGCCTTTGAGAAGGCAGATGTTATCTTGCTGACGAAATGTGATCTTAAGGAATTCGTAGATTTTGATGATGAATTTTTCCTTAAGGGCATAAGAGGTTTGAATAAATCTGTACCAGTTTTTGAGGTTAATGCCAAAAATGGACAGGGGTTTCAGCAGGTTGCTACGTGGTTAAAGAATAGAATAAGCTAAGGAATTGAAAAAGGGATATAGATAAGAAATATAGAAAAGCGTGGTAGAACATGATAATTATTATATTTTCCACGCTTGTTTCAATTTCTTTGCTTTTTTTGCAAAATAGTACTAAGATTAAGTTGTTTCCCAATTAGTATTCAAAATTAAAATAATAAAGGTATTCCTAATTGCAGTACTTTGATTAATAATAATCTTTGATATTTCTGAAACTCGGTGGTGAAAAAAGATGTGTGTAGCTCTCCCCGGAAAAATAATTGAGACAGATGGAACAAATGGAAAGGTGGATTTCCAAGGTAATATTGTAAACGTAAATATGGGGGTCGTTAATGCTCAAGTAGGAGATTACGTTCTAGTTCATGCTGGGTGTGCTATTGAGGTTATGAAAAAAGAAATGGCTGAAGAGATCATAGAATTGTTTGCAGAATTGGAGAATCTTCATAATGAATCTTAATCTTGAAAAGATAATTAAAGAAATAAAGAACTACGCTGGAACTAATCTAAAGATAATGGAAGTATGTGGAACGCATACTGCTAGTATCTTCAAGAATGGTATCAGAAGTTTTTTATCACCGGATATCAAACTAATATCTGGACCCGGATGCCCTGTATGTGTCACACCCGCGACCTACATTGATAAAGCAATTAAATTGGCACTTAAGCCAGATTGTATTTTGTTAACTTTTGGTGACATGATGAAGGTTCCAGGATTTGAAAAATCATTAAGTGAAGCCAAAGCAGACGGTGCAAATATTGAAGTAATGTATTCTCCGCAAGAAGTTCTTAAAAAGGCTACCAGTAATATAAATAAAACTTATATTCTTGCCTGTATTGGGTTTGAAACAACCATACCTGCTTACTCATTGCTTATAGAGGAATTAGATAAAAATAGAATTACTAATGTTAAATTTCTTACTGCTTTACGTCGTGTTATCCCAGCTTTGGAATTTATTTGTAGCACGGACAGTGAAATAGATGCTTTTATAGCTCCGGGGCATGTTAGTTCCATCCTTGGATCAGAGGTTTATGGTGAATTAGCTTCAAAATATAAGAAACCTTTTGCCGTTGCAGGTTTTGAGGCTGAACATATTCTTATTGCTCTTTATGATTTGCTCAAACAAAAAGAAAAATGCAAGTATGAGGTCCATAATCTCTATCCTTCAGCAGTTCGCCCCGAGGGAAATATTACTGCCCTTCAACACATTAGTAGGTATTTTACTCCTGGTCCGGCCTACTGGAGGGGAATAGGATTTATTGAGGAGTCTGGCTTATATCTAAAAGAGAAATATAGAAAATATGATGCCGGTTCTTTTGATATTTCTGATGAGTCTGATAAACTAGCCCCAAAATGCCGTTGCGGTGAAGTAATACTCGGGAAAATTAATCCTGATGAATGTCCGATGTTTGCTAAGGTTTGTACGCCCGTAAAGCCTAAAGGCCCCTGCATGGTTTCAACCGAAGGAACCTGCGGGATATGGTATAGATTCTCTTAACGTAAAATTTGTTCAATCAAGCGAAGTCAAAAAAGTTGTTTAGATGTGTACTAAGATATTTCAGAATAGGTGAAAAAATGAAGATTGTGATGGCTCATGGAAGTGGCGGTAATGCCACAAGAGAATTAATCAAGAATCTTTTTCAGAAGTATTTGTCTAATGATTATTTAGATAAAATGGAAGATTCCGCCTCTCTGCCAAGATCAGAATATCCCTTAGCTTTAACCACAGATTCTTTTGTGGTTACTCCTTTGGAGTTTCCAGGTGGGGATATAGGAAAGCTCGCTGTTTGCGGAACGGTGAATGATTTATGGATGGCAGGTGCTGAACCTCAATATCTTACCGCTGGTTTTATCCTGGAAGAGGGTTTGGATTTAGATCTTCTAGAAAGATTGATTTGTTCCCTGAGTAGAGCAGCTCAGGAAGCGGGAGTCAAGATTGTGGCCGGAGATACCAAGGTAGTCCAAGGAAATGGTGGACTATATATTAACACGGCAGGTTTGGGGTATAGGAAGTACTATGATTTATTAAGAAGTGATAGAATAAAAGAAGGGGACGCGGTCATAGTTAGCGGTGAGTTAGGGAATCACCACGCTTGTATTATGTCTCAACGGATGGAAATCGTTAATTCCATCAAGAGTGACTGTGCTAATCTTGGTCCCATGGTAAAAGGACTTTTTGAGGCTGGTATTAATCTTAGATTGATGAGAGATATTACTCGAGGTGGACTTGGTACTAATCTGAATGAGATCGCTGAAACGATGAACGTTATGATAGAAATCGAAGAAACAAGGATTCCTATTGATCCAGAGGTGAAATCCTTTTGTGACATTCTTGGTCTCGATCCTCTCTATATGGCTAATGAAGGTAAGTTTCTTTGTATTGCTCCCCAAGAACAAGAAAAAGAAGTGATATATATTTTAAAAAAGAATTCTTTGGGGGCAAAGGCTAGGGTTATCGGTCATGTTACTGAGCAAGGAAAATATCTGGTTACCGTTAAAACCAGATTAGGAGGAAGAAGAATCGTTGATATCCTTTATGGCGAAGGTCTTCCGAGGATTTGCTAAGATTTTTGCAAAAGTTAATAAGCAGAAACAACAGAGGGTACTATCTTCCTATTCCTTCTTTAGATTTATTCTCTTTCTGACTCTTATTCAAACGATTGCTATCGAAACTATTCAAAGGGGTAGTATGTTCTCTGCTTTTTACTGGCTAGCTGCGAACCTGCAGATTTTTGTCCTGAATTATCTTTTGACAATCCTTATTTGTCTTTTTTTGATGTCTCTGACAGGTTCTCTTAGACCAACGGTTATTCTTTCTTCATTTACCCTGATCTTGCTAGCTATGGCTAGCCTAGTAAAAACACAGCTTCTTGGTGAGCCGCTATTTCCTTGGGATTTTCTTCGAATAGATCAAGCTTGGAATTTACTGCCTCAATATTCGGGGGAAATAACGATAATCCTTATCTTCCTAGGATTATTAGCTTTAGGGCTAATGATTGCTGGGGAATTTCTGATTCCTAAGTATAAAGCAAGTTGGCTATTAAGAAGTGTACTATTTATTGGGATCGTTATCCTTGTTCCGATTCTGGTGTTTTACCGCCATACCCCCTTGGAGATTATCCTAAAGAAGGCGGATATTGAACACATCTACTGGGTTCAGACTGAGAATAGTATGAAAAATGGTTTTCTGTTGGGATTTACAATGAACCTGGAGAATACTATGATCTTTCAACCTGGAGACTACAATTCTACAGAAATAGGAAGAATTATCGAAGAGAACACCTCAAGTATTGCAGCTTTGTCCGCTGACAGTCGTAATCAGCCTAGTATAAAGCCCAACATTATTTTTGTACTCAATGAGGCTTTTTGGGATCCTGTTGAATTGCCTAATGTAAGCTTTTCTAAAGATCCGATTCCGTTTTTTAGATATTTAAAGAATAATTATCAATCAGGTACAATGATTTCCCCCGTTTTTGGCGGTAGTACCGCGAATGTAGAATTTGAAATTCTCACAGGTCTCAGTACAAAATTTCTCCCCCAAGGTTCTATAGCTTATCAACAATATATTAAGCAGCCAATTCCTTCTATTCCAAGCTTGTTTAAAGCAAATGGCTATGTCACCACAGCCATCCATCCATATTATGATTGGTTTTACAAAAGGGATACGATTTTCCCCTTACTGGGTTTTGAGAATTTCTATAGTCTTAAGGATTTTAAAGATGCAGAGATAAAGGGAGAATATATTGGTGATCTAGAAGTTAGCAAGATGATAGCCTCACAAATTCAAAAAACTCAAGAACCGGCATTTATTTTTGCTGTAACAATGCAAAATCATGGGCCATATTCCGAAGACCGCTATAATAAAAAAGATATTTCCGTTAAGGGAAACTTGTCCTCTCAGGCAAAAGGCATTCTGGAAACTTATGCACAGGGCCTTTGTGATGCAGATGACTCACTTCGCAATCTGATCGATCAAATTAATCAGTTAGGAGAGCCAACTGCTATCCTTTTTTTAGGAGATCATTTGCCGTATTTGGGGAAAGACTACTTAGTTTACAAGCAGACTGGGTATATCGAAGGGAGCGAGACTAAATGGTCTATGGATGATAACTTAAAAATGAAATCTGTTCCTTTTGTAACATGGTCAAATTTTGGTGTTAATATTCAGCATGAGGGAAAGGTAAGTTCTCAATTTTTAGGTAATTACTTACTTGATTTAGCTAAAGTAGAGGATAATTTTATTTTTAACTTTACCAGGGATTTCGCGGAAAAGTTGCCTGTTTTTGGGAGAAATGTTAATATTGATATAGATAATAAGACTCTAAATTCTTTGCCGGATTATCTACAAATGTTTGAACAAGATTATTGGTTAATTCAGTATGATATATTATTCGGCCAACAGTATTATAGTAACTATATAAAATAATAGTTGTATAAGAATTCTCTATGCAACTGCGATTTGTATTTTTTTATGCAGTGAATCAAGAATAGCTTGGAAAGAGGGATAAAATGCCGGATTTAGCTTGGATAAATGGGGAAATATGCGACTTATATGAAGCAAAAGTATCATTTTTAGATCATGGCTATTTTTTTGGATATGGGGTATATGAAGCCTTGAAAGTGTATGAAGGAAAACCTTTTGCTGTTGAAGACCATATGGATCGCCTAGAAAGAAGCATGAAAGAGATAAGGATTCATCCTGATTTCACCAGAGAAGAACTTAAGGTTATTATTAATAAATTAATCGCGGAATCTGGACTACAGGATGCTATGGTTTATCTTCAGGTAACAAGGGGAATTGGTCCAAGAAATCATGCCGCTCTAAAAAATGCCAAGCCTTCGCTTACTATGTTTGTATCCTATCTGCCACCAACTTCTGATAATTTAAGGAGAAATGGGGCTAATGCTATAATTCTAAAAGACGATCGTTGGGCACATCCTTTTATTAAAAGCTTAAATCTGTTGCCCAATGTATTAGCAAAGCAAATTGCTGAAGAAAAAGGAGCTTATGAGGCTATCTTAGTAAGAGAAAACGGCTTTATTAGTGAAGCAGCTAGCAGCAATGTATTCGCCGTATTTGATGATACTATTATCACTCCTCCTACAGATGGAAAAATCTTAGCGGGGATAAGTAGAATGGTAGTCTTAAAAATTATCGATAAATACAACTTAAAATTCAAACAAGACCACATTAGAGTAGAGCAGTTAAGACAAGCTGATGAGATATTTATCACAAATACGGGGGCAGAAGTTCTCCCTATTATAAATCTTGACGGAAATCCAGTAGGAAAGGGAGAACCCGGTCCAGTTTCTCAGAAATTATATGAATTGTTCATGAAGGAAGTACGAGAATATTTGGATAAACAATAATAAACAAATAATAATTAAGATTTAAGAATTCTTGGACATTAGAAAGTATTGGAGGTTATTTTAATGCTCAATCTTTTATACCAAAGACGAAGTATTCGTAAGTATCAACAAATCCCGATTGAAAAGGAAAAAGTTGAAAAGCTAATTAGAGCTTCTTTATTGGCACCTTCGGCAAGGGGTTCCTTATCTCAAAAGTTTATAGTGGTGGAAGATAAAAATATTTTGGAAAAGCTCTCAAGGTCAAGAGAACATGGTGCATCTTTTCTTAAAAATGCACCACTAGCAATTGCTATACTGGGAGATAGTAGTATTACGGATGTTTGGGTTGAGGATACTTCTATTGCAGCGATCACCATTCAGTATGTAGCAAAGTCCCTGGGGTTGGGATCATGCTGGATACAAGTAAGGAATCGTCAACATAATCAAGACCTTACTTCCGAAGAATATATCCAAGAACTGTTGGCGATCCCCGAGAACCTAAAAGTAGAATGTATTCTAGCCATAGGTTATCCTGATGAACAAAAACCGAATAAAACAGATGAGGAACTGGGATTCGAGAGAGTATCCTTTAATGGTTATGGAAAGTGATCTTTTAAATAAATAACTCAACTTTCCCATCCGAAATTGGTTCAAAATGTTTGTCTCCATACATGGGGCGTATATCTTACTTTTACCCCTGCTTTATTATCATATTTTCTAAAGTTGGCGATAACGACATTTTCATTTAACTTACTGCCATATGTCGATATAAGTAACATTTTAGTGTTCTAAGTCGAATGTTAATCGTGGAAGGTTTTAACTTTTTTTCGCTTACCATGAACATTAATACCCTCAGAAGAAGGTTAATATCAGCATATCGGTTTGGTTTAGACCGTTGATCTTCAGTAAGGTAATTTTTGAAGTATTTCATATGAATTTATTAGTCCTTAGAGATAGAACTTCCAACGCTTACATGGCAATGAACTTGTCATGTAAGTCCAAAAAATCCATTCCTTTAAGATCATCCTGTTTTTTTCGGTCACTTACAATAGACGGTCTATGACCGTTATTTTTTGAGAGTGTTAAACGCTTTCTACCCATTGAAACCATTACCTTTCTTGTTTTGAGTAGAAGCAGAAGAGCACACTAACGGTCTAGCACGTTTTTTGATAAACTAAAAACGGCTTGAACGAAGAATAAAAATCGCTCAAACCGTTGGTATTACTGAGTTTTGGCAGGGGATGAAGGAGTTGAACCCTCACTGACGGTTTTGGAGACCGCTGTTCTACCATTAAACTAATCCCCTAAAATTAAATAATATCGATGACGAATGATATTATATCTAAATTTATAGGGTGTGTCAATGAAATAATTTTACTTATTATTTTTAATATTTTTTTAACTATAGAATTTTAAAGGATTTTAGGATAAAAAAAAGAATAAAATATCATCAACAGAAATATTGGCGAGAGGGAGAATATGGAGTGAAAGCCGACTTACATATCCATACCAGAGAATCCGATGGGTGTCTGACCGTAGAAGATGTACTGATAACTGCTTCGGAATGCGATATTGACTTATTGGCAATTACAGATCACGAGACTACTTCAGGTGTGGAAAAAGCCAAGAAGCTTGCTTTTGTTTATGGTATTAATATTATCCCCGGAGTAGAATTCAATACAATCTATCAAAAAGAAGAAATTCATTTACTGGGGTATTATAAAGATATCAATAGCGATATCCTTCAGGAAAGACTCTGCCAAATACGCCAAGAGAGAACGAATATCACAAGATGTATGGTCGAAAAACTTAAACAGCAAGGCTTGGTTCTTGAATGGGATAAAGTTAGGGAAACTGCGAGTAAAGAAAGTGTTATCTGTAAGACTCATATTATGTATGCTATCTGGAATGGGGCCTACGGATTAGATGGGGTAAACTGGAATACAATTGCTTCTTGGTTTAGACCAGGGGGAATTGCCTATATCCCTTACGAAGGTAACCCTTATAAAGAAGCGGTTGATTTTATATTTAATACGGGCGGATTACCGGTATTGGCTCATCCAGGTCTTATTAGGAATAAATCAATTATAAAAGACCTCTTAGCATATAAACCCATAGGACTTGAAGTGTATTATGGTTATTGGGATCGTATTAAGGACACGATCGATTATTTTGAAGTGCTGTCCCAAAGAGGAGCAATACTTTCTACCGGGGGCAGTGATTATCATGGCTTTTACAGTCCAGTAGGGATAGGGCAAGTTTTGGTTCCTGATAAATGCGTGGAAGACCTCAAAGATTATCTCCAAATTGAAATTAAAAAAGGTTAGAAAATCAAGCAAGAATACTTTTTGTTCGATAATACTTGTTAGGGAGTGATTTTTTTTGTACTTTATTGGAAGAATATTGATTAAAGGATTATCCCTTATCTATTTAGCTATGTCTCTAATCGGTTTCCTGGGATATTTCGAACTTGAAAGATTCTCTGCAAATGTATTTAATTTTTTTCATGCTTTTTTAGGCACTTACTCGATTATTATTCCCTTCATTTGCCTAATCTTTGCAATAGTATGTTGGAAGATTTCCAAAATAGGGGATAAGGATGAAGACGAAGATTTAGACTTAGGAGAGAACCAAACTAAGAATCAATTTCAAAGTCTAAGAAAAGACAGAGTAAGGACTAAATCGGTAGGAAAACATACTAAAATGAATGGGTTTTATTCCTATTTTACAGAAGAATTATCTATAAAAAGTGATCAATTTATTAATGAAGATCAGTACGAAAATCTGGGACGGGATTTTACAACCTATTTTGGTCAAGGTGAAAAAAATATTTACTTACCTCCTAAAATCGTTAACTTACAAGGATTCAAAAATTATTTTAGGGAAAAGAACATTATTGACAAGGTGAATAATAAAATTGAAAATAGCCCTGGAAGAAAAGAAAGCCTGGCTAACAAAGCTCCAAAGCTATTTTCAAGAAAACCGGTTTGTTCTTCAGTAAATTTGCCTATCAAGGAAGTTAAATTAGAAACACGCCTTGCAGAGGATTTCAGATCTAAAACAAGGGATTTGGAACAAGAAAAAAGAATACCTAAAGACAACCCTACCGATAAAGAGTGGCAGTTCCCAAGCTTAGAGCTTTTAAATCCGGTAGGGCGAATAGATTTAAAAAGTGAACGGCATAATCCTAGACTTCTTGAGGATGTTTTAAGTACGTTTGGCGTTACTGCTAAAGTAGTTAATATTACAAATGGGCCTATTCTTACGAGATATGAAATTTCTCCGGCCCCTGGGACTAAGATCAGTAAGATCGTTAATCTGGCAGATGACATTTCTCTGGCCCTAGCGTCCAGAGAAATTCGGATTGAAGCACCCATTCCGGGGAAAGCTGCGGTAGGAATTGAAATTCCTCGTCTTAATTCAAGGACTGTCTTTTTCCGGGAAGTAATCGATTCAGAAATCTTTAGCAAAAATAAAGGGAAGATTAAGGTAGCTCTTGGTAAAGACATCGCAGACTCAGCAGTGGTTGCAGAATTGGAGAAAATGCCTCACCTCTTGGTTGCCGGGGCCACCGGTTCCGGGAAAAGCATTTTCATAAATTGCCTAATAAATTCTCTCTTATATAGCGTAACTCCAGATGAGGTCAAACTTCTTTTGATTGACCCTAAAAT
>CALBJS010000209.1 GCA_937892995.1 uncultured Peptococcaceae bacterium
GGTATCAGGATATCTGACCCTGGAATCCACAAAGAGTCTGGGTCCGTTATCCCAAGGTTCTTAAACAATCTGTCCTGGTCTCCTCTTCCTCTTTTTGACGGTATTGGTACAAATGCTTGCCCGGAGCCGTCAAGCCTGGAATACATGTCCGAGACCAGCTGGACATACTCCTTAATTCCCGTTCCATCACAGCAGGCGTGGTTAGCTTTTATTCCCACGATATCACATTCATCCGACCGGATCAGCTTTACTTTTATCTTGGGGTCATCATCCATATTCAAAGGGCTTTCTAAAAACCTCTGAACAGTCGTATTGGGATCTGGGACTTTCTCAAGGGAACAGAACATCACTTCATTGATATTTTCCAACCGTTTCCAGTACGGCGGATTCCCTTCAACGAATCTGCATCCCAAAACAGGCTCTACATCAACTGACAGCCTTACTGCTTTAACCAGCCTGTCAAAATCCAATCTCCCGTCGAGCCTCAAGATGGCTTGAGAATGAAAATTTCCCATTCCGTAACGGGCAACATAATTATATATGTCATGCCCGTTTGCCGGCAGGACATCCGGACTGTCCGGTATCTTCCCTATTCCGTGCTTGCTGATATCCAGGTACTTCTCAAAGGCCTTGCCCAATTCCTTATAATAGGTCACCATATAATCGGGCATATTTTCGTAGAATTTATAGTAGCGGTCCAAATCGAACAAGGGGAGAATGGCTTCAAAAGGGTTTTCATTTCTAGCGAGTTTTTTTAATAAGTCTCCATCAGATATCTTTATTTTAGTATCTCCGAATTTAATTTTGATCTCCACATTTTTCAGTCCCTTCCAAAATTCAAAAAGGCAGATTAAGGTCTTCAAAACAAAGAATTCGAATAAGTTATGAAAATAGTTTCAGCTGCTTTAACCGCTTATTAATAATCTCCATTAGCCATTTTTCTTCTCCCGGTATCCTGGCCCTCAGTCTGTCCGCCGCCACCGGAAGCATCCATGCATCGATATTTTCTAGCTTAGCCTTTGATGCTCTAATATACTCATTCAGGTAAAGCCGGCATGTCATCCATTTAGGGAAAGCAGACATAGTACCCACAATATCGGGAATTCCGGATGGTATTGCCGGTGAATTGATTATGAGACATGTCCTGGCAACATCCCCTGAAGGGTCTCCCCTGTACGCACCGCTCCAATCTATGGCAACAAGCTTATCGTTGGAGACAATTATATTGCCCAAATATAAATCTCCATGGCAAATGCTGTCCCCTTCCGGCAACGTATCTACATAGTCTATAATTTTTTTCGTCTTGTCTCTCAGTATTCCTGAAGAAAGTGCAATTGCCTGCGAGAATTTTTCCTTTTGAGATGGTATACCTTCAATGGAGTATTGATGAATTTTTTGTTGAAAGCCTGCCAATTGCTGCACAAAGCTGTGAAACCGCCAGGGCTCCTTTACAAGAATAGCGAGCATTGATTTGCCGAATATCCTTTGAAGTATGATCCCTTTACGGCCGTCAATCTCTACAATATCGAAAACATCAGGAGAAGGTACTCCAGCTTCATGTATCTTCCGTCCGATTGCGGCCTCCCGCTTCATCCATTCCTCACGGTAGCCTTCCTTGTAAAGCTTTAATACTTTATCCTGTCCCCACACATATACATCGGCTGTCATTCCTTTACCCAGCAGCACTCCCTTTTCCATAATCATCTTCCTTTCAAAATGATGTCTTAGACTGCTTCACTGCTCCTGGACTATCCGGTGCTGGAAGACTCGGAAAACTGTCTGAGGCTCTGGTAAATTTCGGGAGCCTCCTTTTCAATATTGATTGGTTCAATCCTACGGTTTGTCCATACGTGGACTGTTTTTCCCGCAGCAAGGAGTCTCCCTTTTTCCTTTTCAAGCACTTCATATTCAAACTTTAACTTAACACAGGACATATGGGATATTCTTGTAATGACTGTTACCTCGTCGCCATGCCTTGCAGGACTTTTAAACCTGCATTCCATTTCGGTAAGCGGAAGGTAGAAGTCCCTGCCGCCAATTTTCAAATTGGAAGCTCCCGCCTTCCTCAAATAATCCCTTCTACCTTTTTCGAACCAAAGCGGATAGATTGAATGGTGTACAATGCCCATCCTGTCAACTTCGGTAAATTTAACATGGAGACTTGTTTCTGTTGCCATTACATTATTCGTCCTCCTTTTTGTCGGATTTACCGGTTTTTGCATACTTTTCCGCACACTTTGCACATTCTTCAAGATAATTGGTAAGGCTTGAATGAGTCAGTGTGAACAAATCCTTGAAGAATTCTGGATTGGGATTTGAAAACATTGTTTCAAGACGTTTATCATTTGGAATCTCAATGGAGACTTCACCAAATTTGATCTTTTTCATACCTGCCCCACTCCTTAAATCAGGTTCACAATACAAAATTTTCCCTGTCATGTATACATAAGGTGTAGCAGACAGCAAAAACATATTTTATAATTCCATATTATGGTGTTTTAGGTACAAGTGTTACATTCAATCTCTTATGTGTGCTATTTATTTTTGCTTTGGGGGCAGCAACATACAAATTATTCCCTAATTGCAAAACTGTGACATTTGGATTAGCACTTCATAATATGATACTGCAGACAAATTACAATCACTTTCAAAATTATGTAAATATAACCACTGCAAAGTCAGTGAGCCTTAGAAAATTTTTTAAAAGGAGCGTTTAAAAGTGAAATCAATGTTTAAATTCCCCAAAATCAACAAGCTGGATTATGATGCCGGATCGGATATTATGCCCGCGTACGCTCATGATTTTGGCAATTATGTAGCCCGGTACGGAATGGGAAATTTTCAGATCCAGGTTATAATGAAGCTGGATGGCAGAATAGACTTTGACAAGCTGTCAAGAGCAGTAAGATTATCCGTTGATGCTGAGCCGGTTCTGGGCTGCCGGTTTGTTGAGCATGACCCTCCATATTGGAAACGGTTGGAGGATATTGATAAAACAGAGTTCTGCTCCATGGAGGAGACCACCAACGTGGAAGAAGCTGTCCAACGGTTTTTGGAGAGCCGTCTAGATATGGACCATGACCCTATGGTTAAAGTAAAACTCATACGTTCGCAGGAGTATGACACTATAGGTATTAAGCTTAACCACACATGCAGTGATGGAGCCGGAACAAAGGAATACATCCATCTTCTGGCACATATTTATTCCTGTATCGACTGCGAAAATGGGGAGTATGTGCCAAAACCGAGCGTGCGCAGCAGGGAAGATCATGAACGGGTATTAAATGCCCTTGGCATAGAAAACCCGGAACTTGACAATTCAGTAGTAGAAAGCCCTAGGACCGTCTGGCCTTTCCCATGGAAGTCGGGAGGATCTAAGAATGTCACTCCCTTTGTGATTTGCAGGCTCCCCGCAGGGCAGCTGGATATATTGTCCAGGTATGCAAAAGAACGGGGCGCTACAATTAATGATTTAATAATTGCCGCCATTTACAGGGCAATGTTTAAATTATCCCGGCCTCCATACGGAATTCCTATGGATATTGGCCTTACAGTGGATTTGCGCCGCTACCTCCCCGATAACAAAGCTCAGGCAATCCGGAATTTTTCAGGAGGAGTTATTTTGAGGGTCCCAAGAATTCACGGTGAATCCTTTGAGGGAACATTATCCAGGGTAGTTTCCGTGATGAATCGCAAAAAAAACGCAAACCCGGGTTATGAGTGTGCTTCTGGTGCAGAACGTGCAGAAATCTTTATTTTTCATCAGTTTCTGGCTTTTTCCAGATTCGTGTCAAAGATCTCCGAAATCCTGTCGCAAACAAGCATTTTTTGCTCTCCGGGATTGTCCAACGTAGGCCTTATTTCAAAGTCTTTAATAAAATTTGGTGAGCATGAAGTCACTGACGCTTATATTATTCCGCCGGTAATACGTGCACCGGGACTTATGATTGTTGCATCCAGCTATAACGGGATATTGACGCTTGCAACCGGATATTACAAAGGCTCCATTAATAGGAAGTTTCTCGAGAAACTCCTGAACAAGATGAAAAGTGAACTGATGGAAGGCTGTAAACAGTAGTGCAGAGAGGGGTGTATGCTCTCCCTCTTAAGTTATTGCTTCAATTGTATTAAATAAGGACCGGAATTACTCATTTTCTTCGTAATTTCGGTCCTTTTTACTTCCGAGGCTCAGAGTACCACTGTTTCAGTGGCCTCACGACTATATCCTTCGTTTGTCGATGACCCTTTTCGCCTTGCCTTCACTTCGTTCTATGGTCTTAGGCTCTACAAGCCTGACTTTTGCGTTAATGCCCAGTGTACTAACGATATCTTTTCTGATTTTCACCTCAAGCTCTTCGATTTTCCTTACCTTATCCGAAAATAGGTTCTGTGACATTTCTACCCATATCTCCAGTATATCCAAATTATCAACCCTATCTACCATTATAAGGTAATGAGGTGCAGTTTCACCGGTTTCCAGAAGTACACTCTCGATCTGAGACGGGAACACATTTACCCCTCTAATTATAAGCATATCATCACTTCTTCCGGTAACCTTGCTCATTCTTGCCAGGGTTCTCCCGCACTCGCATTTTTTATATTTCAGCGAGGATACGTCGTGTGTCCTGTATCTGATGAGCGGAATTCCTTCTTTGGTTATAGTGGTGAAAACAAGCTCTCCGGTTGTCTCTTCGGGCAGCACTTCCAGGGTTTGGGGATTAATGATTTCAGGTATGAAATGGTCTTCCTGGATGTGCAGGCCATTCCTGCAGGTGCAGTCGACAGATACCCCAGGTCCCATTATTTCGCTAAGTCCATATATATCAATTGCCATAATACCTAGGTGCTCCTCTATTTCCTTCCTCATGTTGCCGGACCACGGTTCTGCACCAAAAATTCCGGCCTTAAGCTTGAGGTCGCTTTTGCGGATTCCCATTTCCTCCATTGTTTCCGCCATATTAAGGGCATACGATGGGGTACATGCCAGAATAGTAGTTCCGAAGTCCTTCATCACCATCAACTGCCGTTTGGTATTGCCACCTGAAATAGGTATAACAGATGCACCTATTTTTTCAGCACCATAGTGAAGTCCGAGCCCCCCGGTAAACAGGCCGTATCCGTAAGCAACCTGTACAATGGACTCCTTATTGGCTCCTGCACTGCACAATGACCTTGCCACAACTTCAGACCAGGAATCCAAATCCCCCCGTGTATAGCCCACAACCGTCTGTTTCCCTGTAGTTCCGGAAGATGCATGTATCCTCACAATATCACTCATGGGCACTGCAAACATCCCGTAGGGATAAGTGTCTCTCAAATCCTCTTTGTTTGTGAAGGGCAGTTTTCTCAAATCCTCCAATGATTTTATATCTCCTGGCTCAATTCCGGCTTTTTGCATCCTGTCACGGTAAAAAGGCACATTACAATAAACCCTGTTAACGGTACTTTTCAGTTTTTCCGTTTGGACTTCAATCATTTCGCTTCTTGGCATACATTCATATGCCGGGTTCCAGTACATCATACGTTTTCCTCCAAAGCAACTTTATCGTTTAAAATCTATACTTGTACAAACAGTATATTTACATAATTTATTTTATGTGACTACTTTCGAGTGATAATTGACTACAGCATCACAGGTTTTGATTCGTGCAAAAAACAGGATTACATGGCCTTAAAACTTTCACCGAGACGTGAAGAGCTTGAGATAAATACAATTTATTATATTGAAATCATAGTACGAAAATATATTCTTACAAGCCGTCAAAAAATTAGGACTACGTTGCAGAAGAAAAAAGCCGTGGTTAGTATCCTTAATTTTTTGGTTGAAAGAGGCTCTGTGACTGGGTATTTATTGCACAAAAATATTTTGTAAATAATTTAAACTAATGATATTTCTCTATACCAAGGGAGTACCAGAGGGGGGCGACATCTTATTTGTACACTCAAGGCATCATACAGAAACGGTTTGCCTGCTTGAACGAAGATGAAATCCTTGTAAATAATAGTTTGAAAAGGATCTATAGCCTTCGCAATGTTCATGCTACCCTTTAATTCAACTGTAGCACTGCTTCGGATAGAAAGGATTTGAAGATGGAGAAAAAAACCATTCTTATTCAATAGAATTGCCGCTGTTTACGGCCTCTTTTTTAATTGGCAAGTGAGGAACTATTCTGCGATGTATGTATGTAAAATAAAGTAAGCACCAATTGTAGATGAGGCGATAAAGTCTAATAGCGATGGGACGGATACTAAGTTAAAACGTGAAAAATACTTGCTATTGTTTAAAGAAAGAGGTTAAGTTTAGCCAGCAAATAGGGTTTGAACTTAGCTTCTTTTTAGCATATTAATGGAAGTATTTTGATGAAACATGTATAATGAAAAAATAAGTGCAAGGTGTGTTGAGAAAAGGTTTTGAGCGACCATTTGTATGAAATAAGAATAAATTAACTAGGAGATATGTAAAAAGGAACAAATATTTTAAAGTTAAGAATCAAAGAGGATGATTGGCGATGAAATCTGATGTATAAATACAAGCTAGATATAATCATTATGATAATATTCGTATTATTCATTTTGGGAGGCTGTTCTGACCAAAGATTAGAGATTAAACCAAAGGCTGAATCGGGAGTTATAGACTTAACCCAAGTGCAGCTTAAAAATGATGTTGTTAGCTTAGACGGCCAATGGGAATTTTTCTTGAATCAACTCCTGGCTTCCGGTGAAGCGGAAACTGGGGCGTTAACCGAGTATATTCAAATCCCCAGTTCGTGGAATAAATACATAGGAAACAAAGAGCATTCCGGATATGGTTTCGCAACCTATCGACTGCAATTTATAACAATGGAAAATACAAGATTAGCTTTAAAGATTCCAAGAATGTTTACAGCATATGAACTTTGGGTGAATGGAGAATTGATTGCCACAGCTGGAAAAGTGGGTAAAACCAGAGAAACAATGACACCCCAGTATCTCCCTCAAGTTGCATTATTTGAATCACAACAAGGAGTAAATGAAATATTAATTCAGGCTTCAAATTTTTATCATCGCAGTGGAGGAATGTTAGAGAGTATAAATCTTGGTGGTGAAAAGAAAATCCTAGGGTTGCGATATGAAAGTTTAGCAAGAGAGTTTATTTTATTTGGAAGTTTGATGTGCATAGGAGCATATCATCTTGCTTTATTCTTTTTTAGAAAAAAGAATAAAGCATCATTATATTTTGGATTGTTTTGTCTCTTGGTCGGAATAAGGACTCTGCTAGTAGGAGAACGCTTTTTCATATATTTGTTTTCTGACTTTAGCTGGGAGATTGCCCATAAGATACAGACGCTGACATTCTATTTTGGGGTACCACTAATATTAATGTTTTTTATGTCGGTTTACCCCCAATACTTTCATGCTAGGATGATCAGAATAGCTCAAATTTTTGGGGCTGCTTTTGGGCTTTTGGTTCTTATTACTCCTGCTAGAATTTTCACTCCTTTCAACCCTATATATCAAATATGGACCGTGTTTGCAATTATATATGTATTAGTGGCGTTAATGAAATTATCGATTCATAAGGAAAAGGGCAGTTGGTTTATTACTCTAGGTGCATTGGCTTTATTATTGAGCAGTGCAAATGATGTTATTTTTTCTAACATATGGATGAATGATGATGGGCCTGCATTTTTAAAGGCTTTGATTAGAACAGGTAATCTTAGTTCAGCCGGACAATTTATTTTTGCTTTTACCAATTCATTATTGTTAGCCAAGAGTTTTTCCGATTCTTTAAAACAAGAGGAAGTTTTAACTGCAAAGCTGACTGAAATTAATTGCAATTTAGATGAATTGGTATTACAAAGGACTAAGGATTTAGAAAATTCAAATGAGAAAATAGAACAACAAAAACTTGAATTAGAAAAAACAAATCTAGCCTTGGAGCAGCTTTCCTTTAAAGATCCCTTAACAGGGTTATGGAACAGACGAAAATATGATCAAACGATAGAAATCGAGTGGCACCGGTGTCTAAGATACAAAAGACCTATTGCATTAATACTCCTGGATATTGATTATTTTAAAGAGTTCAACGATTCATATGGGCATATGGCTGGTGATAAGTGTCTGATTAAAATCGGAGAGATGCTTAAGAATTCTTTATCCCGCTCATCCGACATGGTGGCTCGCTACGGTGGGGAAGAATTTATAGTGCTCTTACCTGATTCAGGGAAAGAAGAGGCGATAAAAGTTGCTGATATGTTATGGCTCAAAATTGAATCAATGAATATTCCCCATGAAAAATCCTCGGTGAACAATTACGTCACCATGAGTATAGGGGTCACTTCTACGGTTCCGGATAGTAATTCTTCATATGAAGTTTTATTTAAAGTTGCAGACAGAGCTTTATACCAAGCAAAAAATGCTGGTAGAAATCAAGTCAACTTTTTATCTAAATAGTTTGCTTGCCGTCAAGGGACACCAGCTTCAAGCGGCATCTTTTTTGTATCCTCAAGGCACGTTGGGAGTATAATTTTGATGACGTATTGTGGTTCTAAGGGAAATGAGGCAGTTCAACCACTATATGTAGTGGTTTCGAAGCAAAAAATGGACGAAAAATGAGCTGAAAACTGCAATTTTTGACCCTGTCTTTTTGGGGAGTTTTATAGATGACATTGAGATTTTTGAAGATGACATTTCGGCACCAGACAACGGGGCTATGTTTTTCATATATCGAAAAGCATAATCCCTTTTTTGTTGTCTGACATATCAATTGACAGTATCGTCAAATCAACGGAGTGAATAGTCCAGCTAATAAAATTAATTAGATGTTGGAACACAAGTATTTTCAAAAGCGATATTGACAATTTAATTTCAATGAAGTAATCTGTAACCAGTATTACATGTAACACATGTTACATGTAAATAAAATAGTAAATATAGGAGGTACTGAATTTGGCTGAGAAAGGATGGCTAATATTGAATTACACAATACCTAAAGAACCTTCCCGGGTTCGAGTAAGTGTATGGAGAAAATTAAAAAAGTACGGTTCAGTAAATATTGGACAGTCAATGTGGCTGCTGCCCTTATCAGCTAAACATATTGACATTTTTACTGAAATATCTGATGAAATTATTCAAAACAGCGGTGATGCCTACATTTTGAAAGGTAATTTCGTTCGCGAAAATGGTTCGGATAATATTGTCGAGCTATTTAATAAAGCAAGGGATGAAGAATATAAAGAGCTATTGGAAAAGTGTGAAGATTTTTTTCGTGAGATAGACAAAGAAACTGAAAGACAGAACTTCTCATTTGCGGAAGTTGAAGAGAATGAGGAGGAGTATAACAAACTTATTGTGTGGTATAGAAAAATTGCTGAAAGAGATTTTTTCAGTGCCTCGCTCAGAATAGTATCGGAGCAGGAGTTGGAAAAATGTAAGAATACATTGGAAGATTTCAGTAATTGGGTTTATGAGCTGAACAGCGAAAATAATTGAAGGAAGAAATTTTTATGAGAAAATTGGATGAACCCTGGTCACTGGACAAGAAAGACGTTTTAAAGGCATTGAATTCTAATCTAACAACAGGCCTGAGCTCATCTGATGCTGAGAATCGCCTTAAAAAAAGCGGCTTAAATAAACTCACCCTGTCAAAAACGATAACATTTGGGGACATTTTATTAGAAGAGATCAAAGAACCTTTAATTCTCTTGTTGCTTGTCATAGGAGTAATTTACAGTGTCTGGGGCAAGATTGGCGATACTATAACTATTATTTTTGTAGTACTTACCGTATCGTTAGTAGAGGTTTATACAGAGTATAAAGCTAAGAAAAGTATAGAATCACTCCGAAAACTTGCTTTACCGACTACGTGGGTCATAAGGGATGGAAAGCCTACGGAAATCGAAACAAGGCTCGTAGTGCCGGGTGATATGCTCATACTGAAGAATGGCGTTAATATAAGTGCAGATGCCCGCATCATAGAGGCATATGGACTGGAGGCGGATGAATCACAGCTGACCGGAGAATCTATGGGAATTTCTAAAACAGCAGAGCCGGTACGGTCAGATACGAGGCTAAACGATAGAACAAATATGGCTCATATGGGCAGTGTTATACTCAAGGGCAAAGGGATGGCAGTAGTTGTAAATACCGGGATGAATACAGAGCTTGGGAAAATAGCAGGGCTTACCCAGGAAGCCAGAGAACCTAAAACACCCTTGCAAAAATCTATGAAAGAGTTGTCTAAAAATCTTATTTGGATAGCTGTGGTTTTTAGTGTGCTCATACCGGTATTAGGATTTGTAAGAGGACTCCCCCTTAAAGAGATGATCCTGACAGGATTATCCCTTGCTTTTGCAACCATACCAGAGGAAATGCCGATTATTGTGACCATGCTGCTGGGACTTGGTGCCATTAACCTTTCCAAAAAGAATGTGCTGATCAGAAGAACGAAAGCGGCAGAAACTCTGGGTAGTGTTACAGTTATTGCCACTGATAAAACAGGAACCCTAACCGAAAACAAAATGAGCATTAAAAAATGGGAGGCCAAAGATGAAAAGAGGCTCTTTTCCTTCGGAGCATTGATGGCTGACGTTACCTATGACAGCCAGGGCGGATTTTTGGGTGACCCGATGGATAAAGCGGTTGTTGACCAAGCCAAAGAGCTTGGCGTTGACAGAAAAGAGCTGCTGAATCGTTATAAACTGATAGAAGACTTAGGCTTTGATGAAAACAAAAAGATCTTTCAAGCTGTGTATCAGATTAAAGGAAAAACAATTACCGTATTAAAAGGTGCCCCGGAAAGTGTTTTCTCCCTGTCCGGGCGGGACGATGAAATGGAGAGTAAACTTAAGCAATTGATGACCGTAGGATACAGAACCATAGCGTTAGCATACAAAGAGGCCTCTGAAGAAGCTTTTAAAATAACAGGCCTCATCTGCTTT